>NZ_CAEUHO010000005.1:0-300000 GCF_903181435.1 Bacteroides acidifaciens | reverse complement strand
CATAGTAGCAGCACCATCATGCACCTCACCAATTTTGTGAGTCAATCCAGTATAGAACAGAATACGTTCAGAAGTTGTTGTTTTTCCGGCATCGATGTGAGCCATGATACCGATATTACGAGTCAAATGTAAATCTTGCTTAGCCATTTTATTTTCCTTTACTTTAAGTTTTTAATTGATTATATCTTATAGTATTAGAATCTAAAATGAGCGAATGCACGGTTAGCTTCAGCCATTCTGTGCATATCTTCTTTACGCTTATAAGCACCACCTTGTTCATTGAACGCATCCATGATTTCAGCAGCCAATTTATCAGCCATAGATTTACCACCTCTTTTACGAGCATACAAAATCAAGTTCTTCATTGAAACTGATTCTTTACGATCCGGGCGAATTTCAGTAGGAACTTGGAAAGTAGCACCACCTACACGGCGAGACTTAACTTCCACTTGTGGAGTCACATTATCCAAAGCCTTTTTCCAGATTTCGAGAGCTGATTTTTCTTCGTTAGGAAGTTTTGCTTTCACTGTTTCCAGAGCGGCATAAAAAATCTCGTAAGATGTATTTTTTTTGCCATCATACATCAAATGATTTACGAACTTAGAAACCTTTTGGTCATTAAAAACGGGATCCGGAAGGATAACGCGTTTTTTGGGTTTTGCTTTTCTCATTTGTTTGAAAAATAATGTTTTTGTTCTTGGTTGTCTACCTCTTGACTTCTTCAACTCCCCCACCGGAGAATTTACTCAACCTTTAGCATTTCCAACAAACTAAAACGTAAGTTATTACTTTGATTTTAATTTAAGTTTTAATCCTTATTTCTTTTTAGCCGGTGCAGCTTGTCCCGGTTTCGGGCGCTTAGCTCCGTATTTAGAGCGTCTTTGAGTACGACCAGCAACACCTGCTGTATCAAGAGTACCACGAACAATGTGATAACGTACACCCGGAAGGTCTTTTACACGACCACCACGCACCAAAACGATTGAGTGCTCTTGCAAATTGTGTCCTTCTCCCGGAATGTAAGAGTTCACCTCTTTTTGATTAGTCAAACGTACACGGGCTACTTTACGCATTGCAGAGTTCGGCTTCTTCGGAGTAGTAGTATATACTCTCACGCAAACGCCACGTCTTTGAGGACATGAATCCAAGGCTGGAGATTTACTTTTCTCCACCAGCACTTCGCGTCCTTTTCTTACTAATTGCTGAATTGTAGGCATTTTAATTGTTTTTTGATTTATATTATTGTTATATTAATTTCGTAACTATACATTTTGGGCTGCAAAAATACGAATAATATTTGAATATTCAATGCACTACAACCTTTTTTTATTTTTTAATATTTTTATATCACTCTCATGCTTCGCCTTTTACGCTCGTTAGAGGAGCAATGGGAGATTCATCGGAAATACGTATCGTACCAAACACCCGTTCATACTTGGCAATATTATCTTCCAATGCACGCAACAGACGCTTTGCATGCTCAGGAGCCACGATTATACGAGATTGTACGTCAGCTTTCGGCATCCCCGGCATCACACGTATAAAATCAAGAATAAATTCTGAACTTGAATGAGTTATGATAGCAAGATTGGCATATGTACCTTGCGCTACCTCTTCTTTCAACTCAATCTGTAATTGTCCGTTATTATTTTGTTCTTCCATTATTTAATATAATTAATGTTATTCTGCAAAATAACACAATTTTCTCGAGACAAAGACAATACGCTCAAATAAAAAGAGACAAAAAAGGAGCAATTACCTCATTCGGCAATCGCTCCTTCTCATATAGTCAATTGAATTGTATTATTCTACTTCATTGTAGTCGAGCACTGTTTTCTTGTTAGCCAAGATACGGTCATACTCTTCTTTTGAACCAACGATAAGTTTTTCAAATTCACGTTGTCCTGTACCTGCCGGAATCAAGTGACCACAGATCACATTTTCCTTCATACCTTCAAGTTTATCAATCTTACCGTTAATAGCAGCTTCATTCAATACCTTCGTTGTTTCTTGGAAAGAAGCAGCCGACATAAAGCTTGAAGTCTGTAAAGCAGCACGTGTGATACCTTGAAGAATCTGAGTAGATGTGGCAGCAACAGCATCACGAACCTCAACAGGTTTCAAGTCACGGCGTTTCAGCATACTATTCTCATCACGCAACTTACGGGCAGTTACAATCTGACCAGCTTGCATACTTTGGGAATCACCTGCGTCAACCACAACTTTCTTACCCCAAATACGGTCGTTTTCTTCCATGAACTCCAGTTTGTCTACAACTTGTTGTTCCAAAAAGCGAGTGTCGCCCGGTTCGTCAATCTGTACTTTACGCATCATCTGGCGAACGATAATCTCGAAGTGCTTGTCATTGATTTTCACACCCTGCAGACGATATACATCCTGCACTTCATTCACGATATATTCTTGTACAGCCGTAGGACCTTTAATAGCCAAGATATCTGCCGGAGTAGTAGCACCGTCAGACAACGGAGTACCAGCACGTACATAGTCATTTTCCTGTACCAGAATCTGCTTAGATAACGCAACTAAATATTTCTTGACCTCACCAGTCTTAGAAGTTACAATAATCTCACGGTTACCACGTTTAATCTTGCCCATCGTTACCTCACCGTCAATTTCAGAAACAACAGCAGGATTAGACGGATTACGAGCTTCAAACAATTCAGTAACACGAGGAAGACCACCCGTGATATCACCTGCTTTACCTACGGCACGCGGAATCTTCACGATAACTTCACCGGCTTTCACCTTCTGACCATTTTCGATAATCACGTGACCGCCCACCGGTAAGTTATAAGTACGAATCAAATCACCATCTTCAGTCAAGATATGAGCCGAAGGAACTTTCGTCTTATCCTTAGATTCGATAATGATAATTTCACGAAGACCTGTGGCTTCATCCGATTCAACCTTATAAGTAACGTTCTCAATTACGCCCTCAAACTCGATTTTACCGGTTGCTTCTGTGATAATAACAGCATTGAACGGGTCCCATTTAGCAATCAGCTTGCCTTTTTCTACCAAGTCGCCATCACCTACATACAACGTTGAACCATAAGGAACATTATGAGTAGAAAGAACGATGTTGGTATTTACGTCTACGAAACGAACTTCAGCCAAACGACCTACTACTACTTTCGCAGACTCACCCATTTCATCAACAATATCTACTGTACGCAACTCTTCAAATTCAAGACGTGCATTATTCTTAGCAACGATACTTGCATTTGCTGCTATATTGGCAGCAGTACCACCGGCGTGGAATGTACGCAATGTCAACTGTGTACCCGGCTCACCGATAGACTGAGCAGCAATTACACCTACAGCTTCACCCTTCTGAACCATGCGGCTCGTAGCTAGGTTACGTCCGTAACATTTAGCACAAACACCCTTCTTAGCCTCGCAAGTCAATACCGAGCGGATTTCAACACTCTCGATTGGAGAATCTTGAATCTTCTTGGCAACTTCTTCCGTGATTTCTTCTCCACCAGCAACAAGTAATTCGCCAGTAGTAGGATGAATAATATCATGTACGGAAACACGCCCCAAGATACGTTCGTACAGAGTAGCAATAACTTCATCATTATTCTTAAGGTCTGTACAAACCAATCCACGGAGTGTACCGCAGTCTTCCTCCGTAATAATCACATCGTGCGATACGTCTACCAGACGACGAGTCAAATAACCGGCATCAGCAGTCTTTAAAGCGGTATCCGCCAAACCTTTACGAGCACCGTGGGTAGAGATAAAGTATTCCAATACCGAAAGTCCTTCTTTAAAGTTCGACAAAATCGGGTTCTCAATGATCTGACCACCTTCAGCACCTGCTTTCTGCGGTTTTGCCATCAAACCACGCATACCTGACAACTGACGAATCTGTTCTTTAGAACCACGGGCACCAGAATCAAGCATCATATACACAGAGTTGAAGCCTTGATCATCCGAAGAAATTGTCTTCATCAAGATGTTAGACAACTCAGAGTTAACATGTGTCCAAATATCAATAACCTGATTATAACGTTCATTATTGGTAATGAAACCCATGTTATAGTTATTTACGACTTGTTCTACTTCATCGTAACCTTTCTGTACCAAAGTTTCCTTTTCCTTCGGAATGATAATATCACCCAAGTTGAATGACAAGCCACCCTCGAACGCCATCTGATAACCTAAGTTCTTGATTCCATCCAGGAAGTCGGCAGCTTTAGCCACACCGCACACCTTAATTACATCACTAATAATATCACGAAGAGATTTCTTAGAGATAATAGTATTGATATAACCAGCTTCAGGCGGAACGATTTCATTTACAATCACACGTCCAACCGAAGTTTCGCGCATTACGTCTACAATATTACCATTTTCATCAACGTCTTTCACGATTACCTTCACCGGAGCATGGATATCTACTTTACCTTCATTATAAGCAATCAATGCCTCTTCCGGACCATAGAATGTCAGACCTTCGCCCTTAGCACCAGCACGCAACTTAGTGATATAGTACAAACCAAGAACCATATCCTGCGCCGGTACAGTAATAGGCGCACCGTTTGCCGGATTCAAAATATTATGTGATTGAAGCATCAACATCTGTGCTTCAAGAATTGCCTCATTACTCAAAGGCAAGTGAACAGCCATCTGGTCACCGTCAAAGTCAGCATTAAATGCCGTACATGCCAACGGATGCAACTGGATTGCCTTACCTTCAATCATTTTCGGTTGGAAAGCCTGAATACCCAAACGGTGCAGTGTCGGAGCGCGGTTCAACAGTACCGGATGCCCTTTCATTACATGTTCCAAAATATCCCAAATCACCGGTTCCTTACGGTCAACAATCTTCTTTGCAGACTTGACAGTCTTAACAATACCGCGTTCGATAAGCTTGCGGATAATAAACGGCTTGTACAATTCAGCAGCCATTAATTTAGGAATACCGCATTCGCCCATTTTCAATTCAGGACCAACGACAATTACCGAACGGGCAGAGTAGTCAACACGTTTACCTAACAAGTTCTGACGGAAACGTCCTTGTTTACCTTTCAAACTGTCAGACAATGATTTCAACGGACGGTTGGCATCTGTCTTTACAGCACTTGATTTACGTGAGTTATCAAACAAAGAATCGACAGATTCCTGAAGCATACGTTTTTCATTACGCAAAATTACTTCCGGAGCCTTGATTTCGATGAGCCGTTTCAAACGGTTGTTACGGATAATCACACGACGATAAAGGTCGTTCAAGTCTGATGTAGCAAAACGACCACCATCCAACGGAACCAACGGACGAAGTTCGGGCGGGATAACTGGTACGATACGTACAATCATCCATTCCGGTTTGTTACGTCCGCGTGATGAACGGAACGATTCGACTACCTGAAGACGTTTCAACGCTTCATTCTTACGTTGCTGTGAAGCATCGTTACCTGCACGGTGACGCAATTCGTAAGACAAAGCATCCAAATCCAGACGAGCCAGCAAATCATAGATTGCTTCAGCACCCATCTTTGCAACAAATTTATTCGGATCATTATCTTCAAGATATTGATTGTCCTTTGGAAGTGTATCCAGAATATCCAAATATTCCTCTTCTGAAAGCAAATCATATTCAGCTACGCCATCTTCAGCTTTTACACCTGGCTGAATAACAACATAACGTTCGTAGTATATAATCGAATCCAGTTTCTTTGTCGGCAATCCGAGCAAATAACCGATTTTATTAGGGAGCGAACGGAAATACCAAATGTGAGCCACCGGCACAACCAATTGGATATGTCCCATACGTTCACGGCGTACTTTTTTTTCAGTAACTTCCACACCACAACGGTCGCAGACGATACCTTTATAACGGATACGCTTGTATTTACCGCAATGGCACTCATAATCCTTGATAGGACCAAAGATGCGCTCGCAGAACAAACCGTCACGTTCAGGTTTGTACGTACGGTAATTAATGGTTTCAGGCTTCAAAACTTCACCACTCGAATTCTCAAGGATTTCTTCCGGAGAAGCCAAACCAATTGAGATCTTCGAGAAATTACTTTTCGTCTTATTTTCTTTTCTAAAAGCCATACTCTATATAATTGAGATTTGATAATTGAATCATTGGAAATTGAAAAAGACACGGATGTCAACAAACCGTTAACGGTTTGTTGACACCACGCATTCTTCATTATTTTATTCTAGGTTGATACTCAAACCTAAACCTCTCAACTCGTGTAACAATACGTTCAAGGACTCCGGAATACCAGGTTGCGGCATCGGTTCACCTTTCACTATTGCTTCATAAGCTTTCGAACGTCCTACCACGTCATCAGACTTGATAGTCAGAATCTCCTGTAGGATATGAGCAGCACCAAAGCCTTCGAGTGCCCAAACTTCCATTTCTCCGAAACGCTGACCACCGAATTGTGCTTTACCACCAAGAGGTTGCTGAGTAATCAATGAGTACGGACCGATAGAACGAGCGTGCATCTTATCTTCAACCATGTGACCTAACTTCAACATATAAGTTACTCCCACAGTTGCCGGTTGGTCAAACTGCTCACCTGTACCACCATCACAGAGATAAGTCTTACAGTAGCGGGGCAATCCTGCCTTATCTGTCCACTCATCCAGATCATCCATTGTTGCACCATCGAAAATAGGAGTTGCAAATTTCACACCTAATGTTTTTCCGGCACGTCCAAGTACAGCTTCGAAAATCTGACCAATGTTCATACGTGAAGGCACACCCAACGGATTCAATACAATGTCAACTGGGGTACCGTCTGCCAAGAACGGCATATCTTCCTGACGTACAACACGTGACACGATACCCTTGTTACCGTGACGACCTGCCATCTTATCACCTACACCAATCTTACGTTTCTTGGCAATATATACTTTAGCCATCTGAATAATACCAGCAGGAAGTTCATCACCAATAGTGATAGCAAACTTCTTACGTTTCAGCTCAGCATCTAGTTCTTTATATTTCTTAATGAAATTCATCACCAAATCACGAATCATGCCGTTAGTGTGCTCGTCACTTGTCCAATTACTCAATTGGATAGAAGTGAAATCAAGCGAATCAAAATCTGATGCACTGAACTTAGCCCCCTTGGCAATCACCTCTGCACCCAAATAGTCTTTCACGCCCTGCGAAACCTTTCCTTCTGTTAAAGTCATCAGTTTTTTAACCAGAATACGTTTCAAGTCCGCAACCTTAGATTCAAATTCATCATCAATCTTAGGCAACAATGCTTTGTCTGCAAGTTTAGAACTACGGTTCTTAATGACACGTGAGAATAGCTTCTTGTCGATAACTACCCCTTTCAAAGAAGGAGAAGCTTTCAGTGAAGCATCTTTTACATCACCGGCCTTGTCACCGAAGATTGCACGAAGCAGTTTTTCTTCAGGAGAAGGGTCAGACTCACCTTTCGGAGTAATTTTACCAATCATGATATCACCCGGCTCGATACGTGCACCGATTCTTACGATACCATTTTCATCCAAGTCCTTGGTAGCCTCTTCACTAACATTCGGGATATCAGAAGTCAGTTCTTCCATACCACGTTTTGTTTCACGAACTTCCAAGGAATACTCTTCCACATGAACTGAAGTCAACAGGTCTTCACGTACCACACGTTCGTTCAAAACGATAGCATCCTCATAGTTGTACCCCTTCCAAGGCATATAAGCTACCAGCAAGTTCTTACCCAATGCCAACTCGCCTTTTTCAGTAGAATAACCTTCTGTCAAGATATCACCTTTCTTCACACGCTGCCCTTTGTCACAAGTAGGACGCAAGTCAATCGTCATATTCTCGTTAGTCTTACGGAACTTAGGTATTCTATATTCTTTCAAAGCCGGTTCGAAACTTACAAATTCTTCATCTTCCGTACGGTCGTACAAAATACGAATTGTAGTAGCGTCAACATAGTCAACGACCCCATCTCCTTCCGCAGTAATCTGCGTACGAGAGTCTCTGACCAACTGACGTTCAATACCTGTACCCACAATCGGCGCCTCGCTTCTCAACAATGGAACAGCCTGGCGCATCATGTTTGATCCCATCAATGCACGGTTAGCATCATCATGTTCCAAGAACGGAATCAGTGAAGCTGCAATTGACGCAATCTGCTGAGGAGAAACGTCCATCAAGTCAACTTCCGACGGTTCCACAACAGGGAAGTCAGCATCCTGACGAGACTTAACCTTATTACGCACAAATGTACCATCATCGTTCAACGGAGCGTTACCCTGTGCAATAATCTTTTCCTCTTCTTCTTCAGCAGTCAGATAAATCAGACCATTATCAGAAAGATCCACCTTGCCGTTTTCAACCTTACGGTAGGGAGTTTCAATGAATCCGAGCTCATTAATCTTAGCGAATACACACAACGAAGAAATCAAACCGATATTCGGACCTTCAGGAGTTTCAATCGGACAAAGACGACCGTAGTGTGTATAGTGAACGTCACGAACCTCAAATCCTGCGCGTTCACGAGAAAGACCACCAGGACCCAGTGCAGACATACGACGCTTGTGCGTGATTTCAGCCAGCGGGTTTGTCTGGTACATAAATTGAGACAAGGCATTCGTTCCGAAAAAAGAATTGATCACAGAAGAAATAGTCTTCGCGTTAATCAAGTCAATCGGAGTAAACACTTCATTGTCACGAACATTCATACGTTCACGAATCGTACGAGACATACGAGCCAAACCAACAGCAAACTGGTTAGAAAGCTGTTCGCCCACTGTACGTACACGACGGTTGCTCAAGTGGTCAATATCATCCACATCTGCCTTAGAGTTAATCAACTCAATCAGATATTTGATGATTTCAATGATATCTTCCTTTGTGAGGACACGCACGTCCATATCAGTCGTCAAGTTCAACTTTTTGTTGATTCTGTAACGACCTACATCACCAAGGTCATATCTTTTTTCTGAGAAGAACAAGTTGTTGATAACTTCACGCGCACTTGCGTCATCAGCCGGATCAGCGTTACGCAACTGACGGTAGATATACAACACAGCCTCTTTTTCCGAGTTACTCGGGTCCTTCTGCAGCGTATTATATATAATAGAGAAATCAGACTGGTTCGGCTCATCCTTGTGTAAAAGAATGTTCTGAACTCCCGATTCCAAAATTTCATCAATATGCTCCTCTTCCAGTACGGTTTCGCGGTCGATAATAACTTCGTTACGTTCAATAGAAACCACTTCACCGGTATCTTCATCAACGAAATCTTCAATCCATGTTTTCAAGACACGTGCAGCCAGCTTGCGCCCCAGCACTCTCTTCAGATTTGTCTTGTTAACCTTCACATCTTCTGCAAGGTTGAAAATCTCCAGGATATCTTTGTCATTCTCGAAGCCAATCGCACGCAACAGAGTAGTTACCGGCAATTTCTTCTTACGGTCAATGTATGCATACATCACATTATTGATGTCAGTAGCAAACTCAATCCACGAACCTTTAAACGGAATAATACGAGCCGAATAAAGTTTTGTACCATTGGCATGCACGCTTTGACCGAAGAACACACCCGGAGAACGGTGAAGTTGTGACACAACTACGCGTTCGGCACCGTTAATGACGAAAGTAGCCTTATCAGTCATATAAGGAATCGGGCCAAGGAATACGTCCTGAATCACTGTATCAAAATCCTCATGATCGGGGTCCGTACAGTAAAGCTTAAGTTTCGCTTTTAAAGGAACACTATAAGTGAGCCCACGCTCTATACAATCATCAATGGTATAACGCGGCGGATCAATATAATAGTCCAGAAACTCAAGAACAAAATTGTTTCTAGTATCGGCAATAGGGAAGTTTTCAGCAAATACTTTATACAATCCCTCATTCTTACGCTTTTCAGGTGGGGTATCTAATTGTAGAAAGTCTTGGAATGACTTCAATTGTACTTCCAGAAAATCCGGATATTCGAGCGGATTCTTAGTCGAAGCAAAATTAACTCTTTGATTTACAGTATTTGAAGACATCTAGTAATGAATTTGGAGAACTTAATTTGAAATATATACACAAAAAGGTTAAGAATCCTCTTGTGAAGGATTCCTAACCGAATTACCTGATTACCAGGCCAATGTTATTTAAGTTCAACTTCAGCTCCAGCTTCTTCCAATGTTTTCTTCAATGATTCTGCTTCGTCTTTAGCCAAACCTTCTTTTACTACACTAGGAGCACCGTCAACCATGTCCTTAGCTTCTTTCAAACCAAGACCACAAGCTTCCTTAACGGCTTTAACTACCTGAAGTTTAGCTGCACCAGCGCTCTTCAATACTACGTCGAAAGAAGTTTTTTCTTCTACAGCAGCAGCACCAGCTGCGGGACCAGCAGCAACAGCTACAGCTGCAGCAGCAGGTTCAATACCGTATTCTTCTTTAAGGATAGTTGCAAGTTCATTAACTTCTTTTACTGTCAAGTTAACTAATTGTTCTGCAAAAGCTTTCAAATCTGCCATTTTTTGTATGATTTTAATTGTTTAAATACTTTGTTGTTTTATGAAATTATTCGGGTCTCTCACCAAGAGTTTTGAGTACTCCGTGAAGTGTGTTACCACCTGATTGAAGAGCAGAAATAACATTCTTCGCCGGAGATTGCAGCAATGCAACGATGTCAGCGATAACTTCATTCTTACTCTTGATTGCAACGAGAGCATCCAATTGGTCTGCACCAATGTAGAAACTTTCTTCTGCATATGCAGCTTTCAGTCCGGGGATACCGTCTTTTGCTTTGTCTTTGATCAGTTTGGCCGGTACGTTTGCAATGTTGCAGAACATAATAGCGGTAGTACCTTTCAAAGAGCCGTACAGAGGAGAGAAATCTTCTTCCAGGCTTTCGAGAGCCTTGTGAAGCAATGTGTTTTTAACCACCATCAGTTTGATGTCCGATTTAAAACAATCTCTTCTCAATGCGCTGGTAGCGGCAGCGTTCATAGCTGTAACGTCTACCAAATAGAAATGACCGTATTCCTTTACTGTAGCAGCAATCTGTGCTATAATCGAATTTTTATCTTCCTTTCTCATGATTAGTCTGTTTTATTAGATTTCTTCCACTGATTTCGGGTCAATCTTAATACCCGCACTCATTGTACTTGAAAGATAAATACTCTTAATATATGTACCCTTTGCTGCTGTCGGTTTCAGTTTGTTGAGCGTAGAGATAAACTCTTTCGCGTTGTCGCGAATCTGCTCAGGACTGAATGAAACCTTACCGATAGAAGTATGAACGATACCGCTCTTGTCAACTTTAAAGTCAATCTTACCTTGTTTTACTTCTTTTACAGCTTTAGCAACATCCATAGTTACAGTACCACTCTTCGGGTTCGGCATCAATCCGCGAGGACCGAGTACACGACCGAGTGCACCAATTTTACCCATGATAGACGGCATAGTGATAATCACGTCGATATCAGTCCATCCACCTTTGATCTTTTCAATATATTCGTCAAGACCAACATAGTCAGCGCCAGCTTCTTTTGCAGCAGCTTCAGCATCCGGTGTACAGAGCACCAACACACGTACTTGTTTACCAGTACCGTGAGGAAGTGAAACGACACCTCTCACCATCTGGTTGGCTTTACGTGGGTCAACGCCTAAACGTACATCGATATCCAGTGAAGCATCGAACTTGGTGAAAGTGATTTCCTTTACCAAAGATGCAGCTTCTTTCAGTGAGTATGCTTTCCCTGCTTCAATTTTTTCTGCAGCTAACTTTTGATTTTTTGTCAGTTTACCCATTACAATTGAAGTTTATTAGTTATTAACCGGGAACTCCCCTTTTACAGCGATACCCATACTTCTAGCTGTACCTGCAACCATTCTCATGGCAGCTTCCACAGTAAAACAGTTCAAGTCCACCAATTTGTCCTGAGCAATCGTACGAACCTGTTCCCAAGTAATCTCGGCAACTTTCTTACGGTTAGGCTCAGCAGAACCACTCTTTACCTTAGTCAATTCAAGCAATTGAATAGCAACGGGAGGAGTCTTGATTACAAAATCGAAAGACTTATCTGCGTAGTAAGTAATGATAACAGGCAAAATCTTACCTGCCTTGTCTTGGGTTCTGGCATTGAATTGCTTGCAAAATTCCATGATATTGATACCTTTGGAACCTAAAGCAGGTCCAACTGGGGGTGATGGATTTGCAGCGCCTCCTTTAATCTGTAATTTGATTAGTCCAGCAACTTCTTTAGCCATTTTTTTTATTGATTTATATATAAACATTAAACGAAGAACAACAACAGCGTAACAATTCCGCGTTATTCTTTTTCCACTTGCATAAAGCCCAATTCAAGCGGTGTTTTGCGCCCGAATATCTTTACCATGACCTTTAGTTTCTTTTTTTCACTATTCACTTCTTCAATGATACCACTGAATCCGCTGAAAGGACCAAAAGTAACTTTAACAGTTTCACCGACCACATACGGAATATTGAGTTCTTCACCCGTTTCCTGCAGTTCGTCAACTGTACCAAGTATACGATTCACTTCTGATTGTCTGAGAGGCACCGGTTTTTCAGAGCCGCCAAGAAAGCCTATCACATTCGGAGTGTTGCGCAAGTGATGAGAAACCTCACCAACCAAAGCAGCCTCCACCAAAACGTAACCAGGAAGATAACTTCTTTCCTTCACAATTTTTTTGCCATTGCGAACCTGGTAAACCTTTTCAGTAGGAATCAATACCTGAGATACATATTCACCAAGGTCGCTGTTTTTAATGTCAGCTTCAAGATATTCCTTTACCTTAGCTTCTTTTCCGCTAATAGCACGCAGAACGTACCATTTCTTCTCAATCTCAGCCATTTTTAATTCCTAATTTTTAATGTGGATAAACGATTTTTTCCATGAAGTTTTGGAAACAGAGATCCATACCCCATACTACCAATGCAATAAGCAGGGAAGCATATAAAACAACTACTGCACTGTTAGCAAGTTCGGAATACGTAGGCCACGATACTTTATGAACAAGTTCGTCGTAAGATTCTTTAATATAAGCTATTACCTTTTTCATTTCAATAATATTAGCACGGGAGGAGAGGCTCGAACTCCCGACACCCGGTTTTGGAGACCGGTGCTCTACCAACTGAGCTACTCCCGTGTGTACATAATCAGTTCCCGATACAAAACCGAGAACTGATTAATTATTGTGTATTAGTCAAGAATTTCTGTAATCTGACCAGCACCTACTGTACGTCCACCTTCGCGGATAGCGAAACGAAGACCTGGGTTCAATGCTACTGGGTAAATCAACTCAACTGTAATAGTTACGTTATCACCCGGCATTACCATTTCAGTTCCTTCCGGCAAAGTGATTTCACCTGTACAGTCCATAGTACGCAGATAGAACTGAGGACGATATTTATTGTGGAACGGAGTGTGACGACCACCTTCTTCTTTCTTCAGGATATAAACCTCAGCTTTGAATTTAGAGTGCGGTTTAATCTGACCTGGTTTACAAAGAACCATACCACGTTTGATTTCGTTCTTATCGATACCACGAAGCAACAAACCTACATTGTCACCAGCTTCACCTTGATCCAACAATTTACGGAACATTTCAACACCAGTTACAACTGATTTCTTATCTTCACCCAAACCAAGGATTTCAACTTCGTCACCTACATGGATAACACCAGTTTCGATACGACCTGTTGCAACAGTACCACGACCTGTGATAGAGAATACATCTTCAACCGGCATCAAGAAAGGTTTATCAACATCACGCGGAGGCAGCGGAATCCAGTTATCAACAGCATCCATCAATTCCATAACTTTGTCTTCCCACTTTTCAACGCCGTTCAATGCGCCAAGAGCAGAACCCTGAACAATAGGAGTATTGTCACCATCGAAGTCATAGAACGAAAGAAGTTCTCTCATTTCCATTTCAACGAGTTCCAACATTTCAGCATCGTCTACCATATCGCACTTGTTCAAGAACACAACCAAACGAGGAACGTTTACCTGACGAGCCAACAAGATATGTTCGCGAGTCTGAGGCATCGGACCATCAGTTGCAGCACAAACAATGATAGCACCATCCATCTGAGCAGCACCAGTTACCATGTTCTTTACGTAGTCAGCGTGTCCCGGGCAGTCAACGTGTGCGTAGTGACGGTTAGCTGTTTCGTACTCAACGTGTGAAGTATTAATAGTAATACCTCTTTCTTTTTCCTCAGGAGCGTTGTCGATAGAATCGAAAGAACGCAACTCAGAAAGACCTTTTTTTGCCAACACAGTAGTGATAGCAGCAGTCAACGTTGTCTTACCGTGGTCTACGTGACCGATTGTACCAATGTTTACGTGCGGTTTGGTACGTTCAAATTTCTCTTTAGCCATAGCTTTACTTGTTATTTATTTGATTAATAATCAGCATTTACATCTTATGAGCTGTTACCGGGACTTGAACCCGGGACCTCTTCCTTACCAAGGAAGTGCTCTACCGCTGAGCTATAACAGCAAGAAAAAAAGAGCGGAAGACGGGGCTCAAACCCGCGACCCTCAGCTTGGAAGGCTAATGCTCTATCAACTGAGCTACTTCCGCATTCTCGCCAAAGTTGTCACTTTGATTTTGTGGGCAAAGATGGATTCGAACCACCGAAGTCGAAAGACAGCAGATTTACAGTCTGCCCCATTTGGCCACTCTGGTATTTGCCCTTGCAATTCATTAAATAAAAGAACCAAAATCAAACAAAAAGACAAGTTCCGATGTTTTATCCTTGTTCTTCATTTTTTTGAGCCTCTTGTCGGATTCGAACCAACGACCCCGAGATTACAAATCACGTGCTCTGGCCAACTGAGCTAAAGAGGCATTCTAGCTAAAATTTGCAACCGCCACGTTCTAACGCGAGCGAAACGGCTGCAAATTTAGTTATTTATTTCTTTTTCGCAAAATATTTGCGCTTTTTTTATTTGCTACGCTGTTTTTCCTTGTATTTAACCAGCTGTTTACTGAGTGCTTCCACATCCAAATCAATCGATTCTTCATATGTATCACATACTTTACTTGCATAAAACTCCCCATTTGGAATAAGAATTTTAATGCCTGCTTCTTTATTTTCAGCAACCTCCGGTTTAACCACCTTTAATGACACCTCTACTTTCTTTATATCTTCGTAATATTTTTCCAACTTAGACACCTTCTTTTGAATAAATGCCTGCAATTGCTCTGACGCATCAAAGTGAATTGATTGAATTCTAATATCCATACTTACCTCCTTGTTTTTTAAGCTCTTGGATGAGCTTGTTTATACACTTTTTTAAGTTCTTCAAATGTAGCGTGCATATAAACCTCGGTAGTTGCTATACTCTCGTGGCCTAAAATTTCTTTCACCGCACCCAACTCTGCCTCATTATTCAGCATCGTGGTAGCAAAAGTATGCCTCAACACGTGAGGACTCTTTTTTTTCAGCGTCGCTACCTTTGACAGGTTCCGTTTCACCAAATTATAGACTAGATTCTTATAAAGCCGCCCGCCATCTTCTTTTATAAAAAAAGCTCCCGACCTCACCAAAATCGTTTCGTTTCTTATGCCAATATACCCAAGCATCAAATCCCGTAGCTCATCACCAAACGGAATCAACCGTTGCTTATTTCTTTTCCCAGTCACTTTAAGAAGAGAAGCCGAAAAATCCACATCCTTATCATCCAAACCTATCAATTCCGAAAGTCTCATACCAGTAGCATAAAACATTTCAATAATCAACCGGTCCCGACATCCTTTAAACCCTTTACCAAAATCCGTTTCATCCAACAGCCGATTCATTTCGCTTTCTTTCAAAAACACGGGCAACGGCTTTTTGTTCTTAGGCCCCTTTATTCTACATAAAGGATCTACAACCGCCTCCCCCTGTTTTAAAAGATACTTATAAAACGTCCGGAGCGAACTTAGCTTACGATTTACAGAAGTTGAGGTATATCCTCTATCCATCAATGAAACAATCCATTCACGAATCAGTCCAGCCTCAACCTCCAGCGGATCGAATTTCCCATACTCTTCCTGAGCAAACTCCCGTAGCTGCTTTATATCTTCACCGTATGCAAGAACGGTTTTTTCCGAATAGTTCCGCTCATACTGGAGATAATCAAGAAAAGATTCTATCAACATAATATCGCTACATCTAAAATCGTGCAACGAATGTATGAAAAGAATTCAATAATTCAAAGGAAATTACGAATTATTAATCTTCTACTTGCTGAAGTTTTTGTACGTAAACTGCACGTTCTCTCTTAAGTCTGTTAATTACAGACGGTTTGTCAAACTGCTGTCTGCTTCTCAGTTCTTTCACAATGCCAGTTTTCTCAAATTTTCTTTTAAACTTCTTCAGCGCTTTTTCAATGTTTTCGCCTTCTTTTACAGGTACTACAATCATTTTGTTACTATTAATATGTTATGATTAAAAATTTCCGCAGTCAAATTGCGCCGCAAAATTACACATACTTTCTTTATTCACAAAACTTTCGGCAAATATTTCTCAAAAACTATTCATAAACAAGGCATTAAACACAGAAAGTTAGTACCTTTGAGTCACTTATATACCAATTATAATATTATAAAGTATGAAACAGAGTATAAAAGAGAGATTGCATGCACTGCGCATGACATTCCACCCCAACCACATCAAGGCGTTTATCATCCCCAGCACTGATCCTCATCTAAGCGAATACGTAGCTCCCCATTGGATGTCACGTGAATGGATCTCCGGTTTTACCGGTTCCGCGGGCACTGTTGTCGTCTTAATGGATAAAGCCGGATTATGGACAGACTCCCGCTACTTTCTGCAAGCCGGGGAAGAGTTAGAAGGCAGCGGCATTACCTTATATAAAGAGATGTTGCCGGAAACCCCAAGTATCACAGAGTTTCTTTGCCAGAACTTAAAACCGGGTGAGTCAGTAAGCATAGACGGGAAAATGTTCTCCGTGCAACAGGTGGAACAGATGAAAGAAGAACTTGCAGCACATCAGTTACAGGTCGACATATTTGGCGATCCATTGCAAAATATATGGAAAGACCGCCCTTCTATACCCGATTCTACCGCTTTCATCTACGATATCAGCTATGCAGGAAAAAGTTGTGAAGAAAAGATTGCCGCTATCCGCACAGAGTTGAAAAGAAAAGGAGTTTATGCTTTATTCTTATCGGCTTTGGACGAAATAGCCTGGACGCTCAATTTGAGGGGGAGTGACGTACATTGCAATCCTGTCGTAATCAGCTATTTACTAATTACACAAGATGAAGTAACTTATTTCATTTCACCGGAGAAAGTCACTCAAGAGGTGGAATCTTATTTAAAAGAACAACATGTAAACCTGTATAATTACAACAAAGTAGAAAACTTCCTAAGCAGTTTTAGCGGTGAAAATATCCTTATCGACCCGAGGAAAACAAATTTCGCAATTTATTCCGCCATCAATCCTAAGTGTTCGATTACTCGTGGAGAATCTCCTGTGGCATTATTGAAAGCGATTCGCAATGAACAGGAAATTGCCGGCATACATGCCGCTATGCAACGGGATGGTATAGCGCTCGTCAAGTTTCTCAGATGGCTGGAAGAGTCTGTTCCTTCCGGTAAAGAAACGGAGTTGAGCGTGGACAAAAAGCTACGTAAATTCAGAGCTACCCAACCTCTTTATATGGGTGAAAGTTTCGACACAATCGCGGGATACAAAGAACACGGAGCAATCGTACATTATTCAGCGACACCAGAAAGCAATGCAACGCTCCAGCCAAAAGGATTTCTACTTTTAGATTCAGGAGCGCAGTATCTGGATGGAACAACCGACATCACACGAACGATTGCATTAGGCGAACTTACCGAAGAAGAAAAAACAGACTATACCTTAATATTAAAGGGACATATTGCATTAGCGATGGCAAAGTTTCCCGCCGGAACCCGCGGCGCCCAGCTAGATGTATTAGCACGTATGCCAATTTGGAGCCACGGAATGAATTTCCTTCATGGCACAGGACATGGGGTCGGTCATTTCCTCAGCGTACACGAAGGACCGCAAAGCATCCGCATGAACGAAAACCCCGTTGTATTACAACCGAGCATGGTTACTTCTAATGAACCGGGAGTTTATAAAGCCGGTAGCCACGGAATACGCACAGAAAACTTGACGCTAGTTTGCAAAGATAAAGAAGGTATGTTTGGAGATTATCTCAAGTTTGAAACAATTACCCTATGCCCTATCTGCAAGAAAGGGATAATCAAGGAGATGCTGACAAATGAAGAAATCGAATGGCTAAACAGTTATCATCAGACTGTTTACGAGAAACTATCTCCAAATCTCAGTGAAGAAGAAAAAGCCTGGTTACAAGAGGCGACTGCTTCCATTTAAACAGCACTTGTCCGACACCCGGATGACAGGCTATCCAAGCCACGAATCTCAGATATCATGCCCCCGAGTGTCAGCCAACATTCAATTACATTAAATTAAAAACCTCATTAGAAACAAATAGTTTATGGCTTTAATCAAATCAGTACGGGGATTCACTCCCGAAATCGGAGAGAACTGCTTCCTCGCAGATAACGCAACTATCATAGGAGACGTAAAAATAGGAAATGATTGTAGCATCTGGTTTAGTACCGTATTACGCGGTGATGTCAATTCCATACGAATAGGAAACGGAGTAAACATACAGGACGGAAGCGTGCTACATACATTATACCAGAAATCAATCATTGAAATCGGTGACCATGTTTCTGTGGGACACAATGTTACCATTCACGGAGCAACTATCAAAGATTATGCTTTAGTCGGAATGGGATCGACCATACTAGACCATGCTGTAGTTGGCGAAGGGGCAATTGTTGCTGCCGGCTCCCTGGTCCTAAGCAATACAGTAATCGAACCCGGAAGTATTTGGGGTGGAGTACCTGCCAAATTTATAAAAAAGGTAGACCCTGAACAGGCTAAAGAACTGAATCAAAAGATTGCACACAATTATCTGATGTATTCGCAATGGTATAAATAAAGGAGCAATTTTCCTGCGAGCACTATTGGCTGAACGAAAAGCAATGGGGCTATCTCTGGAAGCATTTTCAGATGTCAGGACTACCGATGTATCTGGTGATAGACAAGCAGGGAAATATAGCAAAACGGTTCATCCACGTGACACGGAAAGAACTGGAAGAAATATTAAAGCACGAAATCAATAAATAGCAGGCTAATAGCAAGACATGATGAAAAAATAAAATCTCCATAAGGTTTGTGCTCAAATCACTACTGACTCTTGGCACAACCTCATGGAGATAAATCCGATTTCCAACGCCTCATGAAAGGCGGTCTATATTTAGAAATTAATCATATGCATAATCTTCTCCGTAGCTCCGGCGTTGCTTGTCACATAATAACCCGCATTGGTACCGGTTTCACGCAAGAAAGCTTCATCTGTACGGAAACGTTCCAATAGACCTTTCAGTTCGTCATAATCCTTAATAGAGTAAGCACCTTTCGCTTCAAGCAATTGCATAGCTTCCATAAATTTCTGATACTTCGGTCCAAAAATTACGGGGATTCCATACACGGCAGCTTCCAGTGTATTATGGATACCTACGCCGAAACCACCACCAATATACGCAATCTCCCCATAGCGATAAATGGAAGAAAGCAATCCGAAGCAGTCTATAATCAGGCAGTCGGCTTTCAACACATTCTTTGCGTCAGCACGAGTATAGCGTACATATGGTCGTTTCAGTTTGCTGATTATTTCTACCAGGTGATTCTCATCTATCACGTGCGGAGCGATAATCAACTTCATTTCCGGGTGGTTATTGAAGTATTCGAGGAACAGGTCTTCGTCCGGTCCCCAAGAGCTTCCGGCAACAAAAGTAAAGGCATTGTCGCCCTTGAATTTTTTTACCAACGGAAGGTCTTTGGCTTCTTCGCGGATCTGCAACACCCTGTCGAAACGAGTATCACCCACTACCGTCACACGATTGATGCCAATCTTCGATAAATAGCGCTTTGAAGCCTCGTTCTGCACAAACAAATGATCGAAATCCTTCAAGACACTGCGATAAGTTCCACCGTACCATTTAAAAAATATCTGTTCGCGACGGAAGATAGACGATACACTATATACCGGAATACGGCGTTTGTGAAGTGCATCCAAATAATTCTTCCAGAACTCATACTTGATAAAGAACGCCATACAAGGATTCGCAATATCAAGGAACTTTTTCACGTTCCTCGGTTTGTCAAACGGCAGATAGCAGACAACATCCGCTCCCCGGTAGTGCTTGCGCACCTCATAGCCGGAAGGAGAAAAGAATGTCAGCAATATCTTGTAGTCCGGATATTTTGCCCGAATCATTTCAATCAAGGGACGCCCCTGTTCAAACTCACCTAATGAAGCAGCATGGAACCAGATATACCGCTCCCCTTTCTCCACTTGTTGGCGCAGAAGTTCATATACCACCCAATGCCCCTTCATCATCTTCCGGGGCTTGCGGCTAAACGGAGCGGCTAAATGGACTATAAAGTCATAAATGACTATTGCCAGGTCGTAAAGCATAGTACTGTGTCGATTACTTCAAAACCTCTATCGCCCGCTTCATACGAGCTATCGTCTCCTCTTTACCCAATACCCATGAAATATCGAACATATGCGGTCCTTTTCCTTCACCCACCAAAGTCAGTCGGAAAGCATTCATGATATTGCCTGTATGATAGCCTTTTTCGGCAATCCAGTCCATTACGACCTTTTCCTGTCCTTCGATACTAAAATCCTCGATGCCGGCAATCACTTCCGCCAATTCAGTCATACACTTTGCGGAATCTTCTTTCCAACGTTTCTTCACAGTCTTTTCATCATATTCGGCAGGAGCCACAAAGAAGAAGCCACATACATCCCACAGTTCTTTAACGAAACTAACGCGGTCTTTCATCATGCCAACCACTGTCACTACCTTTTCGAAAGGAGCTTCCACTCCATGTTCCTTCAACACAGGCAGGAACAACTCAGCTATTTCCTCATTCGGCTTCTGCTGGATATACTGATGATTGAACCATATCCCTTTCTTGTAGTCGAATTTAGCCCCCGACTTACTACAACGGCGCAGGTCGAACAACTTTATCAGTTCGTCCATCGACATCACTTCTTGGTCGTTGCCCGGATTCCATCCCAGCAAAGCAAGGAAATTGATTACCGCTTCGGGCAGATAGCCGGATTCACGATAACCAGAAGACACTTCCCCAGATTTCGGGTCATGCCATTCCAGCGGAAATACAGGGAATCCCAGACGGTCACCGTCACGCTTGCTCAGTTTTCCATTACCTTCCGGTTTCAGCAGCAAGGGCAAGTGGGCAAATTCAGGCATCGTATCTTCCCAACCGAAAGCACGATACAACAGCACATGCAAGGGTGCGGAAGGCAACCACTCTTCACCGCGAATCACGTGAGACACTTCCATCAAATGGTCGTCTACGATATTTGCCAGATGGTAAGTAGGCAGTTCATCAGCCGATTTATAAAGCACCTTGTCATCAAGGATAGATGAATTGATAATCACTTCACCACGAATCAGGTCGTTCACATGCACATCCTCATTCGGTTCTATTTTGAAACGGACTACATATTGTTTGCCTTCAGCAATCAGTGCATCCACTTCTTCTTTCGACATAGTCAGCGAATTGCGCATCATTCCACGTGTAGATGCGTCATATTGGAAGTTAGCAATTTCCGCGCGTTTAGCATCCAGTTCCTCCGGAGTATCAAAAGCGATGTATGCCTTTCCATTTTCCAGCAAAACCTGCACGTATTTCTTGTAGATTTCGCGGCGTTCGGACTGACGGTACGGGCCATGTTCGCCACCGAAACTCACACCTTCATCAAAATGGATACCCAACCACTTGAAAGATTCGAGTATGTACTCTTCCGCTCCCGGAACAAACCGGTGAGAGTCAGTATCTTCAATACGAAATATCAGGTCTCCGTCGTGTTGACGCGCAAATAGATAATTATACAAAGCTGTACGCACACCACCGATGTGCAATGCTCCAGTAGGACTCGGAGCAAAACGAACTCTTACTTTTCTTTCTGCCATAATTTGGGTTAGTATAGGTAAATCATGGCAAAATTAAACCTTTTTTTCCACACTATTGTTTTTTTTTGTACTTTTCGCAAAAATTTCAGTGGATATGGAACATTTGAAGAATAAAAAGAGTTTTTCATGGAGAGATTTGCTATATAAATCACTGCTGTTTGTGAGCACTGTGGCACTGATAGTCTATTTTCTGCCGCGTGACGGCAAGTTCAACTATCAGTTTGACATAAACAAGCCCTGGAAATACGGACAACTGATAGCCACTTTCGACTTTCCTATTTATAAGGACGATGCAGTGGTGAAGAAAGAGCAGGACAGCCTGTTAGCTCTTTTCCAGCCTTATTACGAGCTTGACAAGAAAATCGAAAAGGATGCGATAGCCAAACTGAAAGAGAACTATCACACGAATCTGAAAGGAATACTTCCTTCCATAGATTACCTGCGCTACATTGAACGCACCCTAAAAGCCATCTACCAAGCCGGGATTGTGTCTACGGAAAACATCCAGCAACTACAAAAAGACAGCACCACGTCTATCATGGTCATTGATGACAAACTTGCCAATTCACATCCGACAGACGATATTTATACTGTAAAAAAAGCATATGAATACCTGCTTTCGGCAGATTCCGTCCACTTCAACCGGGAGATTCTCAGGCAATGTTCGTTGAACGAATACATCACTCCTAACCTCACATTTGACGAGCAGAGAACCCAGACAGCCAAGGAAGAGATGCTGAACAGCTATTCCTGGGCAAAAGGGCTTGTAGTCAGCGGACAAAAGATTATCGACCGGGGCGAAATCATCAGCACTGAAACTTACAACATACTGGAGTCGCTACGTAAAGAATCCATCAAGCGCAATGAATCCATGGGACAAAGCCGGCTGATTCTTGGCGGGCAAATCCTGTTTGTCGGCATGCTGATACTCTGCTTCATGCTCTATCTTGACTTGTTCAGGAAAGATTATTACCAGCGGAAAGGCAGTTTATCGTTACTCTTTACATTGATTGTATTTTATAGCATCGTCACGGCTTTTATGGTGGCACATAATGTATTTAATGTGTATATTATTCCTTATGCGATGCTACCTATTATTATACGCGTGTTCCTCGATTCGAGGACAGCGTTCCTTACCCATGTCATCACAATATTGATTTGTTCTATATCCCTGCGTTTCCCGCATGAGTTTATCCTCACCCAGCTAGCAGCAGGGATGGTGGCAATATTCAGTTTAAGGGAACTCTCGCAGAGGTCACAGCTTTTCCGCACAGCCTTGTTAGTCATACTGACTTATGCCGCTGTTTATTTTGCTTTTGAGCTAATGACGGAGAACGGGCTTTCAAATGACTTCTCAAAGTTGAATATACGGATGTACACCTATTTCTTTATTAATGGAATCTTACTGTTATTCGCTTATCCGTTGCTATTCTTACTCGAAAAAATGTTCGGATTTACCTCGAATGTGACGTTGGTGGAACTTTCGAACATCAATAATGACCTGTTGAGACAAATGTCCGAGACAGTCCCCGGAACGTTCCAACATTCCATGCAAGTAGCCAACCTAGCGGCAGAGGCGGCTATCCGCATCGGCGCCAAAAGCCAGTTGGTACGTACAGGAGCGTTGTATCACGATATAGGGAAGATGGAAAATCCGGCATTCTTTACAGAGAACCAGTCAGGCGGAGTCAATCCGCACAAGAACCTGGGTTACGAACAAAGTGCGCAGGTGGTTATCAACCATGTCACAGACGGATTAAAGTTGGCTGATAAGCATAACCTGCCTAAAGCCGTCAAAGACTTTATCAGCACCCATCACGGACAGGGAAAAACCAAATATTTCTACATTTCATGGAAGAACGAGCATCCGGATGAGGAGCCGAACGAAGAATTGTTCACTTATCCCGGACCGAATCCATTCACCAAAGAACAGGCTATCCTGATGATGGCAGATGCTGTGGAAGCCGCGTCACGCAGCCTGCCGGAGTATACAGAAGAAAGCATCAGTAACCTGGTCGACAAGATTATCGACTCCCAGGTTACTGAAGGTTATTTCAAAGAATGTCCCATCACTTTCAAGGACATCGCAACAGTGAAAGCTGTATTCAAGGAAAAATTAAAGATTGCTTATCATACCCGAATCAGCTATCCTGAGTTAAAGAAGTAAGCAGCCCTGCACAGGCATCTTCAAGCACATCGAGCACATATTCAAATCCCTCGGCTCCTCCATAGTAGGGGTCGGGGACGTGATCCGCAGGAATACGGGTACAATATTCTGTCATGCGATGAATTTTCTTCCACTCTTCGGGAGAAGGAGATTTATCCTTCAAGTCATCTATATTCCGGTCGTCCATACCGATGATTAAATCAAAATTATAAAAATCTTCCGTACGGACAGGACGCGAACGATGCACCAGTTCATAGCCACGTCGTGCCGCATGGGCACGCATTCGGCTATCCGGCAATTCGCCCTGATGATAAGACAGGATTCCGGCAGAGTCTATCACAAACTCTTTTTCCAGTCCTGCTTCTTTTACCAAGTGAAGCATTACGCCCTCTGCCGTAGAGCTACGGCAGATATTTCCCAGGCAAACGAATAATATTTTCTTCATAATTAACTTTTAATACTTGACAATACGCCGCAAGGAAACCTTGCTCCGGCGCTACGCCGGTTACAATGAATTCAATATCTGATTAGCGCGGTTCACGGTGACTGCTGCCGGAATCTCCGGCATATCCCCCAGATTGAACGGAGCCAACATCTTTTCTATTTTCTTTAATCCGGCTTTGTCTCCTTTCTTCTCAAATTCCTGGCGAAGAATATTTATTTTCTCATGCGCCTGTACTCCTTCTATCAAACGTTCGAAGCGGATACAGCTACGTGCTCCGGGGTATACCAAATACGTATCTCCGGCAGCCCACGTACGGAAACGTGAATCGAGCAACGGTTCCAACGGCCAACTATTATATGCCCAACGCAGATAACCATCCAAATGTTTCTTTGAAGAATAGAAACTCATCCAGGCAGCTTCTGCCGGGTCAGAGAAAGTAAACGTATTAGGATGCGCTTCCGTGCAACAGGTATAATAGGTGGTGCGCTTATTCTCAGCTTTACGGCGGATACGTACATCTTCGGGGTAGTTCTGACCGATTACAATGCAATAATCATACAAATCCGGTTCAATCTCCGCATGATAATTTCCCGCCAACGAAACTTTAAAATCCGGGTCAGCCTTGCGAATCACTTTCAATGTTTTCTGCATCACATCCATCGGACGTTCGTCCATTGCGATAGTGCAAATATCAAACCAGCCTTTTTCTTTCAGATGCTTGGAGAAAGAATCAAGCATTGCCACCCACATTTCTTCATAAGCCTGTTCTCCCGGAGCAGTCTTCACCGATTTCAGAGAGTTCGTTGCCTGGTCGTAGTATTGGAAAGACAGCTTCCAGGGCACCATCGAGTAACAGTTAATCTGCTTGTCAATGCCAACGCTCATCATAAACTCTACCCAACGGTCGAAGATAGTATAGTCAAAAGCCCATGTACCATCCGCACGCTTCATCCAGGTCACCATTGTATCGAAATAATCTTCCGTCTGCCCGTTCCAAGGCTTATGCATCAAAGTAGCTGTGATAATCTTCTGTCCGGCATTTGCCAACATTTTCATCAAAGGACGCATGGCGTCGAGATGCTCCTGGCTCCACAGAGGAACCTGATAATAACGGGCTACGGCATATGGACTTTGCCACAAATCCAGATGAAAAGCCCATTCCGATGGTTGGGGAAGCTCGCGGGAAGAAACATTTATTTCAAGATTCAGACGTTGCAACAGGCGTGAACCGTCGTTGACCAATAATTCACCTTTATAAGCTCCGGGAGCAGCAGATTGTGGAATCCAACATTGCACCCAGATAGGTTGGACGGTGCGGACAGGCAATGTCATTGACTTCAGGTTCGGGTCAATCGGGTCGGCTACCAGCAGCGAATCGAAGTCCGCCGATTTGCGGTAACCGCAAGCCCCTCTCCCATCCTTGTTCAGTTCATCTGTCATCACATAACGTACAAATCCGGCAGTCAATGCTTCTTTTGGAAGCATGTTCCCTTTCTTATCTTTAAAGTCGGAAAAGCTGAAGTTCAAGTCTTGCAATTCTGTTCCTGTCCATACAACAGCCTGGGCATTTACACGTTCACCGCGCCAGCCCTTCAGAGAAATAGTCTTTTGATTTTTCAATGAGGGAAGTTGATGTTTCGCATAGCGGGTGTCTGTTGTACCCCAAGAGACTTGCGTCGTTGTAACTGCCGCCCATTCCTTCTCGGAAGGTATCGCAGGGTCAGGCAATTCCTGATAAGTCCCCAGAGGGAATTTCGGTTGTCCTGTCGGGGTTCCACACTGAGTAACTCCTTGCTGGGCAAACAGAGCACTCATACTAAATAGACTGGCTAAAGAAATAATAGTAAGTCGTTTCATGGTTAGTTAGTTAATTAAATGAATAAAGGTTATTTATAAGGGGAATAATTTCTTTCATCACATAGGATCCACATCATAATAGATAATCAAAGATTTGTAATGTTCGTCTTCAATCATCTCACGCTGGATGCGCAGCAATAGTTCCCGTGCACGTCCCATCGGTGCATTCTGCTCAATCTTCACCACTATCTTTTTAATAAATAATGTTTGGATACGGGCAACCGGCGGTTTATCCGGCCCCAACACACGGTTACCGAATACAGCTCTCAGTTTGTTTGCCATCACTGCCGCCATTTGGTCGAGCAAAGCTTCATTATGATTTTTAAGATAGACATATACCAGGCGGTAATAAGGCGGATAATGGAACATCTGACGTTCCGCCAGTTGTCCGTTCACCATATCCTCATAATCATTGGCGATGACCTGGTGAATAATCGGATGCTCGATGCTTTTGGTTTGCAGCACCACTCGTCCGCGCTTGTTCTTACGTCCGGCACGTCCCGCTACTTGCGCCATCAGTTGGAAGGCGCGCTCGTAAGAACGGAAATCGGGATAGTTCAGCATGGTATCCGCGTTCAATATTCCAACAACACTTACATGGTCGAAGTCCAGTCCTTTGGATACCATTTGCGTCCCGATGAGTATGTCCGTCTTTCCCTGCTCAAAGTCCGCGATAATCTTCTCGTAGGCGGAACGGGTACGGGTAGTATCCAAGTCCATTCGTGCTACGGCAGCTTCCGGAAAAAGGACTTTAATGTCATCTTCAATCTTTTCCGTACCAAAACCGCGGTTTACCAATTCCGTCCCTTCACAAGCAGGACAAGCCTTCGGAAGTTGGTAGGTATAGCCACAATAGTGGCAGGTCAGTTGATTGATACCTTTATGATAGGTAAGGCTTACATCACAGTTCTTACACTTCGGCACCCAACCGCAGGTACGACATTCTATCATCGGAGCAAAACCACGACGGTTCTGAAAAAGAATCACCTGCTCCTTCTGCTCCAAAGCCTCTTTCATATATTGTATCAGAAGTGGTGAGAACTGCCCCACCATCCTCTTCTTGCGATGCAATTCCTTTATATCGACCGGAATAATCTCCGGCAACTGGATTTCTTTATACCGTTCTTTCAGTTGTACAAAGCCGTATTTTCCATCCATCGCATTCTGCCATGACTCGATGGATGGCGTAGCTGTTCCCAACAGAGTCTTGGCTCCATACATGGCTGCCAACACTATCGCCGCACTACGGGCATGGTAACGCGGAGCAGGGTCTTGCTGCTTATAAGTATTTTCATGCTCTTCGTCCACAATCACCAGTCCCAGATTCCGGAAAGGCAGAAATACGGATGAACGGACACCCAAAATTATATCATATCCATTCTCTCCGAGTTGCTTCCGCCATATCTCAACCCGCTCGGCATCGGGAAATTTGGAATGATAAATACCCAGGCGCGAACCGAAGACACGCTGCAAGCGTTCCGTTATCTGAGTAGTCAGCGCAATTTCCGGCAACAAGTATAATACTTGCCTGCCCTGACGGATGGCTTCTTCTATCAGATGAATATATATTTCCGTCTTGCCGCTGGACGTTACCCCATGAAGCAAACAGACATTTTTCTCTCGAAAGGATTCTACTATCTCGTCATGTGCCCGTTGCTGAAACTCATTCAGAGCATTCAGTTCGACAACCTCTTTCTCCTGTTTGTTCAGCCGACCGATTTCATGATAGTAAATCTCGAAAATCTTCTTATCCACCAAGCCGTTCAATACGGCAGGAGCAACATTAGCCCGTTGCAGCAGTTCTTTCTTGGAGATTTCTTTCGGAGCACCGTCTCCCAAAATGCCCGAACACTCTACATATTTCATGAGAAGTGCCAGTTGCTTCGGAGCACGGGAGAGTATATCAAACAAAATATGAAGCCTCTTCTCGTCGGCTGCTCCGGCAAGACGCACCCGTGCTTCCGTCTTAGGCTTATAAGTACGCCGCAATTCTTCCTTTACGAAAATCGCTTCTTTATCAAGCAAGGATTTAATGGCAGTAAGGATATTCTTGACACCGCTATCCTTTTCCAGTTTAGTGACGCATTGCTGCGAATCGACAGCCAGCAAATCCAGAATGCGCTGTTCACGTTCCGGCAATGGCGCGTCCGCTTCAAAGTCGGGATTATATTCTACAATCGTTTCACTTTCAAGTTTCAGCCCCGAAGGCAATGCCGCCTTATATACATCTCCCTGCGTACAGAGGTAGTAATCGGCTATCCATTCCCAGAATTTGAACTGATTCGGCAATAAAATAGGAGAAGCATCCAGTAATGTCGATATGTCTTTCACTTCATATTCTGTCGGAGCACAATAATGAACGTTACGGACAATAGCTGTATAGAACTTCTTTCGCCCGAAAGGAACCACCACGCGGCAGCCTATCTTCACTTCTTCCGCATACTCGTCCGGCAAAGAGTAAGTAAAGCTCTTCGGAAGCGGAAGTGGTAATATGACATCTACATATCTTTTCATTGCAGGCACAAAGATATAAAAAAAGAGGCTTCCGACAGTCGAAAGCCTCCAGTTCTACTATGTTAAAGTAAATGTTTCGTCAAAAGATATAGGCAACGGATACTTGCCAGGTCTTAGTTTTGTATGAACCGTCTGTTCCTTCAATCTTGGCAGTGTCACCCAATGGGATGTTATAATTGGCACCCACCTGCAAGTGATTGAGCAGTTTCACACCTGCACCAACGTTAATACCGACTTCGGCTTTCTTCTTGTCAATTCCTGACTTCTTCTCAAAATCGAAATAAAAATCAGGACCGGCAGCAATATAAAGTCCCAACAGACTTCCCAAACCGATGTTATACTTCAAGTTTACCGGAATATCAAGACCGTTTTGCTTAACAGTATATTCATCAGCTCCTTCCGGAGTTACTTTCACACCTCTTTGGGCAAAAAGCAGAGAAGCATCTACCCCCAATCCTACGATTGGAATATTAAACTCAGCCATCGGCCCGATAAAGAAACCGGTAAAGTTATCCTTCTTAAAGTTGCCGGGGATATCGGAAAGACTTGCTTTTGACAAGTTCAAACCTCCCTTTACACCAAAATGTATTTGAGCCTGAGCAGGCATTGCCATACCAATACATACAGCAATCATTAAAGCACCAAAAATCTTTTTCATAAATTTACGTGTTTATAATTCGGGACAAAGATATATAATTAGAATAAATAAACACAATTTATCGGTTTTTTGTTCGCTCAAAGTAGCTGTTGTTCATCCAATCCTGCCCCGTATCCTTATAATGAGCTGAAAGCATATGATTATGATAAAGAAGTTTTCTGACTACTCTCTCATATAAAAAAATGAAAATCCTCTTTCAACCTATCACCCTCCTCTCCAATTCTCTTATTCATAGCACTTTCAGAGCGGTGATAGGTTGTTTGCAACCTATCACCACATCTATCACCTATCACCGCCTTATTTAGAGTAAGTCTACGGTAAACGAAATCAGCAACTAAGGGCAATTTCTGTTTCATGTAGTGAAACCAAGTGTTTCATGCTTTGAAACTAAGTGTTTCAAGTGTTTGAAACTAAATGTTTCAAGCGTTAGAAACCAAAGTGTCTAGCCGTAGAAACGAACGAGCAAATAAAGTTGCAGATACTTTATTTTAATCAATTATGTCTTCCAATTGCTCCCAATCAATCAAGTGCCATGACTTTAATACCCGCCTCAACTCATTTCTCACTTCCATCAAAGCGAAACCTAACAGATTCTCTCCTTTCCATAATAATGGATTATGTACCTGAGGGTCAGTCTCCTGCATACCAATCCCCCATATAGTATCGTATGGACTGGCTTCTACCAGGACCTTATCGCCAGTACCCAGTAAAAAGTCAAGCTGGTCCTGGTTTTGGATAAACTTAGCATAATTTCCATTGAGAACGATTGAATATTTGTATTTATCCCATACACTCTGCTCGAATCCCTCTACTTTTCGACCCAATGCCTTTATCATTTGGGGGTCTATTTCATCTAATATCTGCTTTCTTGTATCCCCATCTTCAAAAAGACGTGCTTTTTCAGCCATCATATACTGCTCCATACAGCAATATTCATTAATATCTATCCGAAAAGACGTCTGCCACCATTGGCTCAAACACGATTTACTGATTTCCGCCTTCTTATGATATCCCCAAAAGAAGAGATAATCAAACTCTTTCCCATTCGTTACTTCCGCCCTGAGTTGCTCCAATGAAAACTCAGGAACTCCGTCCGGCTGCCAAAAGTCGATATCTCCCAAAGAATAAATATCTTTCTTATCAAACGCATATTCATAATATCCCTGCCATGAGTAAGGGGTGGGAAACATCTCCCTATATTTCGCCTGTTCTTCCTCGGACAAATCAGTAAACCAATCATTAAATAACCATCTGTAATCCTCGCCATATCCCATTCGCCACCCTATACTATACTGAGGTATTTCAGGATATGCCAGCCACAATGGCGGTAACGGATTGTCTATTGTAAAACGGTCTGTCTTCATATATTCATAGTTGTTGTATTAAACAGTTCTCCTATTTGCAGTTATTCAAATAGGACGATAATCTATATATCGGCATAAAAGTACTGCTTTTCTTCACAAAAAGTTACTATTATGAGAATAAATCTTCACGGACAATCAGTTCGAGTCAGTTCCATGAGATTCTTCCCGCCTTTGCCGAAACCAATGATTATAACATCAAATACATTCATATTCCTATCTTTTTATAAGAACAAAAGTAAGTATAATTAAAATCGCCGGAGCAGATATTTATCCACTCCAGCGATTTCCCTATTGATTCTATTTCCACTTACTATAACATCAATCAACTATTCGGATGAATGTCCAACTTCACGGGTTTTATCATATTCTCCGGTTTCAAGATAGTATCCAAATCTTCTTTGGAAAGGATATTATGTTCCAATACAAGTTCATAAACGCCCTTTCCTGTCTCTAACGCTTCTTTGGCAATCTTCGTAGAGTTCTTATATCCGATTACCGGATTCAAGGCTGTCACTACTCCGATGCTGTCGTGTACGTCCCGACGGCATTTTTCTTCATTTGCCGTGATGCCGTCCACACACAGGGTACGCAAGGTATCAAAACCATTCATGAACAAGTCGGCAGATTCGAAACAGCATTGCGCCATCACCGGTTCCATTGCATTCAGTTCCATTTGGGCGGCTTCGCCACTCATCGCTACACAGAGGTCATTTCCTATCACCTTATAGGCTATCTGGTTCATGACTTCGGGAATCACCGGATTTACTTTTCCCGGCATGATGGAAGACCCCGGCTGCATTGCCGGCAAGTTAATCTCTCCCAATCCGCAACGGGGACCGGATGCCAACAACCGTAAATCATTGCATATCTTATTCATCTTGACAGCCACACGTCTCATGGCTGCCGAATAGCCTACCATGCAGGAAGTATCCGAAGTGGCTCCCACCAGGTCATCCGCCAGTTTTATATCCAGTCCGGTGATTTTGCGCAAAGCGGCGATACACTTTTCGGCATATCCGGGCTCGGCGGTGATGCCGGTTCCGATGGCGGTCGCCCCCATATTGACTGTCAGAAAATCCTGTGCGGCAAAGTCGAGGTTCTTCACTTCGTGTTCCAGGATGCTTGCAAATCCGTTGAATGTCTGTCCAAGGGTCATCGGCACAGCGTCTTCCAACTGGGTACGTCCCATCTTAATCACATGCGCAAACTCTTTTCCTTTCCTGCGGAAAGATGCTATCAACTCGGTGAAATGTTTCACCAGTTTCAGGTGGGTATAATATAAGCCTATGTGAATAGCGGTAGGATAAGCATCATTGGTGGATTGCGAACGGTTTACGTGGTCGTTTGGAGAACAATACTGGTATTCGCCGCGCTGGTGTCCCAGCAGTTCCAACGCGCGGTTGGCAATCACTTCATTGGCGTTCATATTCGTCGTGGTTCCGGCTCCGCCCTGAATCATGTCGACAGGAAATTGTTCGTGATGTTTCCCTTCGAGAATTTCCTTACAAGCTTTCAAAATAGCGTCTGTCTGTTCTTCGGTCAGCAAATCCAGTTCACGGTTGGCGACGGCAGCCCCCATTTTCGTGATGGCCAACGCCTGAATAAATAAAGGATACTCATTCAAATGAAACTTGCTGATGCGAAAGTTGTCAATACCACGGAGTGTCTGTACTCCATACAATGCGCTTTCGGGCACGTCACGACTTCCTATCAGGTCGCTCTCTGTACGAGTCTTTTTCGATAAATTCTGTTCCATATCGGTTGTTTTATAACAATAACATTTTAGTCAGTACTTATATAACCAACCAGCGAGGTTATTGTTTCTATAAATATGCAAAAACCATTCAATAAGTTTTTTGTTGTTAATAGAAGAAAAAGAAAATACAAAGAACGAAAATTGTTATCTTTGTGTTTAAACTAAAAATAAGCAACAACCTATGATATTACAATTAGCATTTGTTCTGACTGCCATTATTATCGGCGCTCGCCTGGGCGGCATCGGTCTTGGTGTTATGGGAGGCATTGGATTGGCGATACTCACGTTCGTTTTTGGTTTACAACCCACCGCTCCGCCTATCGACGTCATGCTGATGATTGCCGCCGTCATCTCGGCAGCCGCTTGTATGCAGGCAGCCGGCGGACTCGACTACATGGTAAAGTTGGCAGAACATTTGCTACGAAAAAATCCGTCACACGTCACTCTGTTAAGCCCGCTGGTGACTTACCTGTTTACTTTCGTGGCAGGAACCGGACATGTGGCTTATTCCGTATTGCCCGTGATAGCGGAAGTTGCTACCGAAACAAAAATCCGCCCGGAGCGTCCGCTCGGCATTGCAGTCATCGCTTCTCAACAGGCCATTACGGCAAGTCCTATCTCTGCCGCCACCGTTGCTTTGCTCGGACTGCTGGCGGGATTTGATATTACCCTCTTTGATATTCTTAAAATTACAATTCCTGCTACGATTGTCGGTGTTTTGGTAGGCGCTTTATTCTCCATGAGAGTGGGAAAAGACCTCGTAAACGACCCCGAATATCAGAAACGGTTGAAAGAAGGTCTTTTCAACGACAAGAAAGTAGAGATTAAAGATGTCAAGAACAAACGTTCGGCAATGCTTTCTGTCATCATCTTCATATTGGCAACCGCTTTTATCGTACTCTTCGGCTCTTTCGAAGGCATGCGTCCGTCTTTCCTTATTGATGGCGAAATCGTTACATTGGGAATGTCGTCCATCATCGAAATTGTCATGTTATCGGCTGCGGCCATCATCTTATTAGTGACAAAGACAGACGGAATCAAGGCAACGCAGGGCTCCGTATTCCCTGCTGGGATGCAGGCGGTTATCGCTATCTTCGGTATTGCCTGGATGGGTGATACGTTCCTTCAAGGAAATATGGCACAACTTACCTTCTCTATCGAAGGCATTGTCCGCGAGATGCCGTGGCTTTTCGGGATTGCGCTGTTCGTGATGTCTATCCTGCTTTACAGCCAGGCAGCCACTGTGCGGGCACTCGTGCCACTGGGTATCGCGCTGGGTATCTCCCCGTATATGCTGATTGCCTTGTTCCCTGCCGTTAACGGATATTTCTTTATCCCGAACTACCCCACCGTGGTGGCCGCCATCAATTTCGACCGGACAGGGACAACAAAAATCGGCAAATATGTGTTGAATCATTCGTTCATGATGCCCGGACTGGTGTCCACAGCCGTCGCTATTGCGTTGGGACTGCTTTTCATACAAATATTCTAATAATATATTATTAACCTAAACTTCATCCAGTTATGAAACAATTCAAAAGATTTGGTCTGGTAGTAACCGCCCTGCTACTTACCGTCACAATGGCTTTTGCCGCAAAACCGAATATTCACATTCTTGCCACCGGTGGAACTATCGCCGGTACGGGAAGTTCTGCCACCGGAACCAGTTACACGGCAGGACAGGTTGCCATCGGCGCATTGCTCGATGCCGTTCCCGAGATTAAGGACATCGCCAACGTGACAGGCGAACAGATTGTAAGAATCGGCTCGCAGGACATGAACGATGAAGTCTGGCTGACACTTGCCAAAAAAATCAATGAGCTGTTGAAACGCCCGGATATTGACGGCATCGTCATCACTCACGGAACGGATACGATGGAAGAAACCGCTTATTTTCTGAACCTGACTGTCAAAAGCGACAAACCTGTAGTATTGGTAGGCGCCATGCGTCCTTCCACTGCGTTAAGCGCTGACGGACCGCTGAATCTTTACAATGCCGTCGTTACCGCCTCTGCCAAAGAGTCTAAAAACAAAGGCGTATTGGTAGCCATGAACGGACTTATCCTGGGAGCAGAAAGTACAGTAAAGATGAACACTGTCGACGTACAGACTTTCCAAGCTCCTAACTCCGGCGCACTGGGCTATGTGCTGAACGGAAAAGTATTCTACAATCAAGTGACGCTCAAAAAACATACAACTCAGTCTGTATTCGATGTAACGCATCTCACCTCACTGCCTAAAGTCGGTATCGTATATAGCTACTCCAACATCGAAGCGGATATGATGACTCCCCTGCTCAACAACGGATATAAAGGTATCATCCATGCAGGAGTCGGCAACGGAAATATCCACAAGAACATCTTCCCGTCATTGATAGACGCCCGTAGAAAAGGAATCCTCGTAGTCCGTTCTTCCCGCGTACCGACCGGTCCTACCACTCTCGATGCCGAAGTAGATGATGCCAAGTATCAATTCGTGGCTTCACTGGAACTGAATCCGCAAAAGTCCCGCGTATTGTTAATGCTCGCATTAACCAAAACGACAGACTGGAGACAAATTCAGCAATACTTTAACGAATACTAAAAACCGGACTGACTTATGAAAAAATTAATCCTTATGCTGCTCCTGACGGGCAGCATACAGGGAGTATATGCTCAAAAAACGGAAAAGAAAGACAAATTCTCGCCCAATACTCCCTTATTTGAAGAACTGACAGACGTAAAAAAGAAGACGGACAAATTCAATCTTTATCTGAATATGCAAGGCAGCTTCGACGCTCATTTCCGGGACGGATTTCAAGAGGACGACTTCAATATGCACCAACTCCGTATCGAAGCGAAAGGAAATATCAACAACTGGCTCTCTTACCGTTACCGCCAGCGCCTCAACCGTTCGAACGACGCAAACGGCATGATTGACAATCTCCCGACTTCCATCGACTACGCCGGTATCGGCATCAAGTTGAACGACCAGTTTAATCTTTTTGCCGGAAAACAATGTACGGCTTATGGTGGTTTCGAGTTCGACCTGAACCCGATTGATGTTTACCAATACTGTGACATGATTGATTATATGAGCAACTTTATGACCGGATTGAATGTCGGCTATAATGTCACTCCCGACCAGCAACTTAACCTGCAAGTACTGAACAGCCGCAACGGTTCTTTCGACAGCACTTACGGAATCATGGAAGATGCGGAAGGGAATGTTCCCGATTTGAAATCCGGCAAAATGCCACTGGTTTATACATTGAACTGGAACGGTAATTTCAACAATGTATTCAAGACCCGTTGGTCGGCTTCCGTCATGAACGAAGCCAAGAGCCATAATATGTATTATTATGCTCTGGGAAACGAATTGAACCTGGGGAAATGGAACGCTTTTGTGGATTTCATGTATTCGAAAGAGGATATCGACCGGAAAGGTATCATAACCAATATCGTCGGTCGTCCAGGCGGACATAATGCTTTTGATGCCGGTTATCTTTCCGTAGTGGCCAAATGCAATTATCGTTTTCTGCCGAAATGGAACGCCTTTGTGAAAGGTATGTATGAGACGGCTTCCGTCACCAAGGCTTCTGAAGGAGTCGAAAAAGGGAACTACCGCACTTCCTGGGGCTATCTGGCAGGTATCGAGTTCTATCCGATGGAAACTAACCTGCACTTCTTCGTCACCTACGTAGGACGTTCGTACGATTTCACTTCCCGCGCCAAGGTGTTGGGACAGGAGAATTACAGTACCAACCGTATTTCAGTAGGATTCATTTGGCAGATGCCCGTATTCTAAGATACAAACAATAAGACATATAAAAATACCCGGTAGCTTTTGTACAGCTACCGGGTATTTTCATATGTTCAGTTCTCAGTTAAAATTAATACTCTTCCTCGTTAAAGAAAAAATCTTCCTTACTAGGATAATCCGGCCAAATATCTTCTATACTCTCATAGATTTCGCCCTCATCTTCCATCTCTTGGAGATTCTCGATAACTTCAAGAGGAGCACCCGAACGCATGGCATAATCAATCAATTCGTCCTTGGTTGCCGGCCAGGGAGCATCTTCCAGTTTTGATGCTAGTTCCAATGTCCAATACATAATTTTGAGTATTTAAAGTGAATACTTAATTTGTCTTGCTTTCTAATTTTCGGCAAAAGTATAATAAAATCTATCATTTCCAACTATTATCCCAAAATATTTCGTTGTTTTGTTCATCAAAATTAATTTTTCGGGATAAAACAAACAAATAATCTGATAATCTGTTGACAAAAGCTAATACTTCAGGCGAAATTGTACAAGTTTCGGATAAAGCCAAAATACGTCTTTCCGCTCTCCGGCAAACAGTGCGGCAGATGTGGCAAACGGATGCCCCCCGACTTCCGCCCGGGATAATAAACGCGCAAAGTTCCGGTAGTTGCTCGTCCAGTTTATCTATCTCCTGTTCGATACTTTCCACATCTTCCGAGGAGATTATACTGGCAGGTTTCAGTTGCGTCTTCTCCTGGTCGGTGGCTAGATGCGAGCCGATAGCGAATAGCTTATGCTGAATACTCAGGATAAAATCACGGTCTGATTCATCCAGCAGATAAGTATACAACCATCCTAAATGGGAATTCAGTTCATCCACTGTTCCATAGGCTTCCAGACGGATATGCGTTTTCGGTACACGGCTACCGCCGACCAGGCTGGTAGTCCCTTTATCACCGGTTTTTGTATATACAAGGCTCTTTTTCATAATGTTCTTTTTTTAGTCATCTATATAAGATAAACGTACAAAGGTTCTCAGAAGTTGACGATATAATGCTGTTTTATTTTTGTTTTATCAAAAAAGAGCAGACCGAGATCATATAAGTCAAAGGTAATCCCTACCCGTTCGTCCTCTTGCAGCCGCTTCCAGAGTGCTTTCATTTCTTTCGAGTAACAGATTCCGTGTACGACAAATACACTTCGCAAGGTAGTCCGCCGCGCACAGATATCAAACACTTCTTCCAATAACTCAGGATTCCGGTAATCATTCAGATAGAGGAAATCGACCGGAACGTCCGTATCCAGAAACAATTCCGACAAGTCGGAAGCAAAAAGATATTCAGCAGAACGTTTAGCAGATTGAAGGTAAAGTGAAGCCACTGAAGGACGTCCTACTTCGACAATAGTGGCAGGTTGCACCTTATTCACCAGCCGGAACAAGAAACGATTTACCTTTTGTGAACCTCTACTATACCCACGTTCTCTTACCAACTTTTTCTGTTCCTTTTCCAAAGAATCATAAGCATAATAAGGCATCTTTTCATATATCACATCTGTTATCAGACTGAAAGCAAAAGGGGAATGTACACCATATCCGCAACGATAACGGAAACGGGAAAGCCAAATAAAAGGTCTTTTTATACAGAGCAGAAAATTCATAAAACCATCATTCGTTTTTTATTCGTAACGCAAAGATATGTTTTTTTATTTCACAGAAGCAAACCGGGAAAGAAATGTTATAAATACTCGGTAATTTATGAGAGAGGATTTCATTAGAAAAGGGTTGGTTCGCCAGGAACCAACCCTCATTACTCATCTATTTCAAGTTACTACTGTAGTCTGAATACCACAGGCACAGTATATTTCACTCGAACTTTCTTGCCATTCTGTACTCCGGGCTTCCATTTCGGCATAGAACTTATCACACGGATAGCTTCTTTGTCCAAATAGGCATCCACCCCTCGTACCACTGCCGGATTCGTAATCGTTCCGTCTTTGTCAACGACAAACTGAACAATCACTTTTCCTGCTGAACCCATTTCTTGAGAAATAGTCGGATACTTGATATTTGTACCCAAATACTTCATCAAAGCAGCCATGCCACCGGGGAAGTCCGGCATGATTTCTACATGTTCATGTATTACATCTTCTTCTACCTCTTCTGCTTCCACAACTGGTGGTATCCAAACAATGTTAGGAGTCGCGTCCATGTCCTCTCCTACCGTAGAAACATCATCCGCCACCTCTATATCGTTTTTTACTATTTCTAATATATCCACGACCTTAGTTTCGGGAGGTGGAGGCGGTTCCAGTTTCTCTTCCGGGAATGTGATTGGAACTAACTCTGTAACATAGATGGATTCATCATCTGGTGATAATGCCGCAATCCTGACATCATGTTGTGTCCATTCGAACGAAACGAACATGAAGGCAAGCGCAACAACCAAACCCATCAACAACCAAGAACCTCGTTGATTCTCAATTGCAGCCTTTTTTGATTTCTTGGCTTCCATAAAAAATGTGTTTAAGTAATTAATAATAGAAAATATATAGTATATATACTACTTTTCGTTTTTCTTCTTAAAGCATTACTTAAAGTGCTCTCTAGCTGCAATAAATATAGTATTTTTATGGATAGGCCGTTACATTCGCTCTTGTTTATTTCATTCTTTTTCCTTCTTTTCGATAAAATTTATGAAAAGATCATCACTCGCCTCATTATGGCAAATCATTTCATATTTTTCTTCCACTTGCCCCACATCACGAGCACAAAGCATCATCTTTGTAATAACCAATGAAAAACAGCCCAGACTACATACATGCAAGTTGGATACAATCTTTCATCTTTCACCGATTTGTATAAAACCGTCTGTTTATCGCACTTTCCAAACGTTAATAGTTCATTTCCAATCTTTCACCACATCATTCATCTATCACTACTTGCCACACTCAAAACTACCGCTACTTTCCGCCCAAAGTATTAATAGATAAGTTCCGTTCTATTAGATGTAAAGTTGCTTTCCATTAATTATAAACTTCCGTTCTATTAGAAGTAAACTTCCTTTCTATTAATTACAAACTTTAAATGCAAGTTCCGTTTTTATAAATGCAAGCTTTGATTATAAAAATAAAGCTTGCAATTTTATAATCAAAGCCTTCATTTATAGTTTTTAATTAGTCAAGAACAACTTTGCTATTAATCAAAAGCAACTTTACATTTAATAGAACGGAACTTATCTATTAATAGACTGCGGGGAAAGTAGTATGTTCCAGGACCCTAAGTCAAGAATACAGGACATTTATTTGCAGAGCCCGATAATAAAACATACCTTTACTCGCCTTTTTAAGCAAAAGGCATCAACAAAAAAACATATTTATTATGAAGCTTACCTTAACACGAGACAACGGGGATATCTCAACCATGCGAACGCTGGACATAAACTTGCAAATGGAAGCGATGAAACATGAGACAAAAGCCCAACCTGTCAGCAATCTACGAACAAGCATTCGTTACGCGTCACCATGCTACCGGCTGGAGGAAGCCAAGAAACTGACAAAAGTCATCCCCGCCGCAACCTTCCGCAAAACAGTCAACGGCATACAGATGACCGGATACAACGGAATCATACAAATAGAAGTGAATCACCTGGCAAACCATATGGAAGTGAACCGTGTAAAACAGGAAGCTACCGAACTTTCGCAAACATTCGCAGCCTTCATGGGTTCCGGAGGACATTCCGTAAAGATATGGATACGATTTACACGACCGGACGAGTCACTTCCCCAAAAACGGGAAGAAGCGGAAATCTTTCAGGCACATGCCTACAGGAAAGCAGTCAGCCTGTACCAACCCGTCCTTTCCTATCCCATCGAACTGAAAAATCCTACACTGGAACAGTTCTGCAGACAGACTTATGATCCGGAACTTTATTATAATCCTGAGTCTACCGTGTTTTATATGCGGCAGCCGTTGGAAATGCCTTCGGAAACAACCTACAAGGAAGTCGTACAGGCGGAATCATCTCCATTCAAACGGCTGATTCCGGGATACGACAGTTTCGACACATTGTCCACACTCTTCGAGGCAGCCTTGAACAATGCATACCAATCATTAAGCGAATTATCGCCGAGAATTCATGCACGTTCGGACGAAGACCTGAAACCTTTGTTGGTTCAGATGGCGAGAAATTGCTTTCAGGCGGGGATACCGGAAGAGGAAACCATCCGTTGGGCGACCGCTCATTTCTATACTAGAAAAAAAGAATTCCTTATCCGGCAAACAGTACAGAACGTATACACATGCGAAAAGGGCTTCGGAAAGAAATCTCCCTTGTCGGCAGAACAGGTACTGGAATTCCGAACGGAAGAGTTTATGCAACGAAGGTATGAATTCCGCTATAATACGATGACAACGGTCACGGAATTTCGCGAGCGAAATGCGTTTTGCTTTTATTTCCGCCCCTTAAGTGGAAAATTTAAAGTCGATTGACCCACTATTATACTCTAAATTGACCCATCAAAAAAATATTAGATTTAAATAAAGAAAAATGCATTTTAACCCGGGTCATTTTCAATTATAATAATCTACAATATATACTATTTCTTTTTAGCATTAATCTTTCTTACAGAATCCCCGGTAAGTTCAATCTTGTGTGCTGTATGTACAATTCTGTCCAGGATTGCGTCAGCTACTGTAGGATCACCAATTGCATCATACCAGCTTTCGACAGGAAGTTGTGATGTTATTATGATTGATTTTAATCCGTGTCTGTCTTCTATTATTTCCATAAGGATTGACCTTTCCCTGGCATCCAGTCCTATAAGAAACAGATCGTCAAGAATCAGCAGTTGACACTTTTCTATTTTTTTCATCTCAGATTCTATAGTGCCCTTGTTTTTGGCAATTTTAAGCTGTCCCATAAGCTTTGACGCATTTGAATACAAAGTCTTTATTCCATTCTTACATGCCTCATATCCTATGGCTGAAGCTATATAGCTTTTACCTGTACCGGAGCTTCCCGTGATGAAAACATTCTGTCCGTCTCTTATAAAATCAAGAGATGCAAGTCTCTCAAGCTGGTTACGGTCAAGGTTACGTTTTATGGTATAGTCTATTTTTTCCATATATGCCTTATATCTGAAGTTTGCAGACTTTATCAGTCTCTCAATGCTTACATTGCGTCTGTAATCATATTCGCTTTCAAGAAGCCATTTAAGAAACTCATCGTTTGTCATACCATCAGAGGATGTGGTCCTGCAGTCATTTCTATATGTTTCAAGCATGCCGTAAAAACGTAACTTGGAGAGTAGTTCCATTATTCTGTCCATATTTTTTCCGACAGTTCTGCTTGTTTTATTATTACTTGTCATTTTTATCCATGTTTTTAGAGTTAAAATAATCCTTGCCTCTGAGATTTCTGTGTTTGGGGGTAAGTTCGGGAGCCTGTCCCTCCATCTGTACATGATACTTCTCATCTTCCCTGTTTACCAGAATACTTTCAAGTTCGTTGTACCCGAACATACCGAATTCCATTGCCACCTGGCATGAAAGAACCACCCTGTCATGTCCGAAACGCTCCACAAGACTTAATATACCATCGGCTGAACGTACGGCCTGGACCGGATATTTCTTGGCAACGGCCACACGCTTTATGTACTCTTCCAATACCGGATCAATTTCACATGCCTTGCGGTATATATCATCCATTCTGATTCTGTATTCATGTAGCACTCCCGAAAGTTTGTGGGACGGTTTTTCTGAATAAGTGAAAGGTGTATCATCCCTGCGATGTGTCGTTATGTGTCTGAACTTATGATATATCTCCACTGTGTCCCCATCATACAGTAATTCTACAGTATCGCCGATATACTCTTTAGGAACACTGTAATAGTGATTGTTAAGCGATACATAACTGTTTCTCATGACAGTTGCCGTTTTCCGGCTTTTTGATATAAATTTTGTTGCCGGCAATGTATGCAGCCTGTCTTTCTCGACTTCGAGGAAACGTTCCCGACGGCTGTAGTTGCGATTGTACATCTTTCGGCTGTTCAACGCATCCGTATGCTTCATTATTTCTATGTTCAAGGCTTCAAGATCATTGAATTTCAATCCCGTCATCTTTGAATACACCTCCCTGTAGAGCAGTCTTACAGCATTCTCAACCAGAGCTTTGTCTTTAGGCTTTCGTACTCTTGCCGGGAAGACAACACATCCATAATGGTCTGCAAATGCAGCAAAGTCGTCATTGATTACAGGTTCAACACCTCCAGGCTTTGTTACGGCTGATTTCAGGTTGTCTGGAACTATGGCATTGGGGACACCTCCAAAATAATGGAAAGCATTTTCACATGCCTGGATAAGGTGTTCTTTCTTTTGTGATGGTACAGCCTCGTAATAAGTAATCTGGCTGCATGGAAGTATAGCGGCAAATACTTCTACGGGAACCTTATTGCCTGTTTTTTCGTATGAGAGATAAAGTTTGTCGCCGGCAAAATCCACATACATCTGATCACCGGCTATATGATCTATGCGTCCAACAGGAATCTTTACTTCCCTTTCTCGTCTGATATATAAACAAAAAGAACAGTAGCTGTAACCTTGTGGACGATTTTTAAGATATTCCTCATACAAAGACCTTCTTGTTGTCCCACGGACCTTAAGTCGTTTCATGTAATCAGGTATACGTTCTTGAAGATACTTATACTCTGCAGAGCCAGACGATTCTTTGTCAGTCTCCGTACCGAAAAGCTCATGCAGATGCTGCTCGTCCATTTTCAACAGACGCTCAAGTTCTATACCCATATCTTCGTATATACGGATATAACGTTTGACTGTATTACGTGAAACAAGGAGAGAAGAACTGATACCGCGGATACTCATTCCTGACTGATAACACCGCAGTATGTGCTTGATTCTTATTTTCATTCTTTAAAATTTTATTCAGTTAATAATACCGGGTTAAAATGCTTTGTAAAGTACGAAAACAAGACTGAAATATGGTAATTATACAGGGGCAATTTTTATTATAATCACAGCGGATCAGTTTCGGTTATAAAGGTGGGTCAGAAGACTTTTATAATAGTGGGTCAATCGACTTTAAATTTTCCATATTGCGCCACTTGTCTGAAATTTGCCGTTGCCGTCATATCTTCGCTGTTTTGATTTTTTTGTTTTTAATGCGGATTCAAGAGCTGAGGGAGTTGAGTTTCAAACTATCTTATCTGCCTCTCGTTTATCCGACATTTTTTTTAATGCGTCTTTCTGTCGCATCGGTCGTTTTCGTTTCGGGTGCTTGAAAAGGTAGGGATTAGGGAATGCAAGGTTTTTCGCGGAAATACTACCCGCAGGGCTGGAGATTTCCGCAGAAAACAGGAGGCTTGACCTTGCTTTCCCGTCCAATCCCGGAATTACCTTTGCGCCCAGAACGGAAATGACTGCCTGATGCGGCTCACTGAAAGGCGCGGAAATGGAGGTAAACGGAAGTGGAGGCAGATTAGACAGAAAATTTCAAAAGAGAAATCCGTGAAAAAAAGAAGTCCACAAAAGAAAAAGGGAAACAGCCGGAAGCGTGAAACCGGGCAAACCACCGTGTGGAAAGTATGGTTTTATATATCCGGCAGGACGTGTCCGGTCGGACATATAAAATCATTCTTTCAGGTTTGCCTGCCGTGCATGATGGCTTGTTCCATTTATGGATCGGGCGGTCAGACACGGCTTTCCGCTTCCGGCTCAAATGGACAGCGAAAAAGAAAAACCGTCAGAAATCCGTAAAAGCACCTCTCTGGCATAAGCGCAAAAGAAATGGGCCTTGCATCATCAGTCTAAACTTCTGTTTAGGCGTGAGGCAAAGCCCTTTTCTCCGCTTATGCGGTAGTCGGCATACGTTCGTCCAAAATTCTTTTGGGGGATGGTGTGCCGACGGACAAAACCGCTTTTACGGAAAAACTTATATGTGAGGATAAAAAATCAGGAGATTTATTTCTAAATCTCCCGTTTAATTTCTATTTTTGCATACGAAGAGTTCTTTGAAGGTTACGCAACGCGCAGAAGGATAATGCAGTAGATAACTAACTAATTCGTAACCTATTACTATCATGAGCAATTAACCTACGCTCATTTCCAATAAATTACACTCTTTTCGTAACTTCTGTGTGCAAAGATACTAAATTCCTATCAAACGATGATACTTAGCTAACAGATTTTTGTACTGTTACCAAAATCCCTTTTCGGATAATACATTTACTGTTTTGATACGGTTTATCACTTGTTACTCGGTAATTCCGTAATGTCCCTAATGCTACACCAAGTTGCTCTGAAGTGAATTTGGTATAAACGGCAGTTAAAGAGCCAAAGTAGAAATGAAGTCCAGATATTTCTACATGAATAACCGTCCTTTCTTGCTTATTTTTCATTTTATCTATTTTTTATCTGACAAAGAAATGATAAATATTTAATATTTACCATATTTCTAGCCTTATTTAACGCTATAAATGATTTATATTAAATATACATCACTATCTTTGCATCATAAACAAGTAACACCATGAAAAAAGTAGTAATCTTTGCACGAGTATCAAGTACCAACGGAACACAAGACTATGAACGTCAAATAAATGATTTGCAGACATTAGCCTCAGCAAACAATTGGACGGTTGAGGCTGTATTTGCGGAAAAAGTATCTGGAGCAAAAAAGAACACAGAACGCACAGAGTTAATGAATATGATAAACTATATCAACTCACATAATATAAATAAAGTATTAGTAACCGAACTATCCAGACTTGGACGTGATACCCTACAAGTACTACAAGCCATAGAAATATTAAATCAAAATAAAGTATCAGTATTCATCCAAAACTATAATATTGAAACGCTTACTCCAGAGGGAGAAATCAATCCTATGAGCCAGTTTCTTATCACTATACTTGCCGAAGTAGCACGTATGGAGCGCAAGACCATTCGAGAACGTGTAGCGAGCGGCTATCAGAATTTCCTCAATAATGGTGGTAAGGTAGGGCGAAAAATGGGATATACGAAAAGTGATGAGGCTATGAGGGAAGAGTATGGAGAAGAAATTAGACTCTTGAAAAGAGGGTATTCACTCCGAAATACCTCAAAACTGACGGGAACAAGTATCAACACCTTGCGAAAATTAACCAAATTAACATAATTTGCACATCAAAAGTGGTAATTGTATCTATAGGTCGTATATTTGCAATGTTGATACATCAATTCACTTTAAAAAATATCTTTTACTCCAAATAATGATACATGGGGCAAGAAGCACATTCATGCCTAGGCACTTCCTTGTCTTGTGAATTGATTGAATGTGTAAGAATAAGTTGCATCATACATTGCAACACAATAATACCAGTATCTAATGATACCATTGGAACAATGCGCAACGATACTCAATAAAGGTAAAGAGAAATACAATAATGAACAAGTAAAAATAGTGAGACAATATCTATACCTATTAGCAGAATTGCAGATAGAGAATGAAAAAATGGCATTAACTAAAAAACAAGAATTATGAATGCAAATGTGATAATATATTGTCGAGTAAGTTCGGATGAACAAACATTAGGAGCCAGCTTAGACGTACAAGAAGAACGCTTACGGAAGTTTTGTAACCAAATGGGATATAACATCATTGACAATATCCCATACAGAGAGGACGAGAGTGCTAAGACATTTGAGAAACGTCCTGTCATACAAGGAATAATGAATTATATACGTAAAAACAAAGGTAGAGTAAACAAGTTACTATTCTTACGCTGGGATAGATATTCACGAGACATTATCAGTGCCAGCGAGAACTTAAAAGAATTACTCAAATTGGGAGTTGAGCCAAATGCAATCGAAGCACCTTTAGACTTCAATTCTGACACCTGGCCCCTATTATTGGGAGTACACATAGGCTCGGCACAATGCGACAACATCAAGAGGTCAAAAGCCACAATGGACGGCATTCATGGAACATTGGCTAAAGGAAAATGTGCAAATAAAGCACCCAGAGGATATAAAAATGTACGCATTAGCAAACATGAAACCCATGTAGAAATAGATACCAATACAGCACCATCTATACAAGCCATGTTTAAAGAAGTGGCTAAAGGCATTGAAACACCTTGTTATATCCGTAGGAAATTTGCAAGAAAAGGATATAATGTACCTGAAAGTTCATTTCTTGAAATGTTGCGTAATAAATTCTACATTGGCAAAATACGTGTGCCAGCATACAAAGGAGAACCCGAATATTATGTAAACGGTGAACATGAAGCAATTATAGACGAAGAAACATTTTATAAAGTTCAAGAGATTTTGGACGGTAAAAGAAAGAAAACACCCAAACTATCCAAAGCCATAAATCCTGACTTATTTTTGCGGAAGTTTTTAATCTGCCCTGTATGTGGTTGTGCCTTAACTGGTGCTACAAGTTCGGGCAATGGCGGCAAATACACCTACTACTTTTGTTGTAACAATCAAAAACATATAAGAATGAGAGCAGAGAATGTAAACGAAGAGTTCGCTCGATACACAGCCCAATTGAAGCCCAACAAAACGGTATTGGACTTGTATAACGAAATTCTAAAGGATTTGCAAAACGAACGCAAAGGAGAAAGTAAAAAAGAAGTAACAGCACTGCAAAATGAACTTTCTATCGTCCAAAAACGCATCAACAGCATTGAAGATAAATATCTGGACGGAGATTTAACCAAAGAAGAATATAACAGAATGTTGGAAAGATACAACAAAGAAGCCTCAGCCATGCAACAACAGATTGAAATGCGTGAGAACCCTAACCGTAGTAATATCGAACCAAAACTAAACTACTCTATCAATCTGATAAACAATATAGATAGCTATATAAGAAATGCGTCTGTAGGGGTGAAAATTAAGCTGATAAGTTCGATGTTTCCCGAAAAAATCGAATTTGACGGAAAAACATATCGAACCAATTCTTATAACAAAGTGCTTGATTTAATATATCAGCAAACCAATGAGTTACGAGGGGTAGAAAAGAAAAGCGGAGAGAGTTTTTCAACTTTCTCCGCTTCAGTACCCGGACCCGCATTTGAAATATTAAATATCAACAAATGGGAACAACTCTAACTTAATAGCAATATAACCGCTATATCATTATATTTCAATGCTCTATAAATAGCAATAAACGAAATTAAATTTAATGAGATTGAAATTATTTCGGGATAAACGGGAACATTTTGGGAACAATTCGCTATCTTTGCAGTGTTCAATCCAGAAATAAAATCGAAGCCCATGAAAGTAACTGCATTCATACGGAAGACTGCCAAAAAGAACGACATAGATACGAAGGCTACCATCTATTTTCGTTTGCGTGATGGAAAGAAAGACATCAAGGCAGCAAGTGAACTTGTCATCAATCCCAATCATTGGAGTGTTGAACGACAAGGTTATAAAGACCGTGTAGCTTTGGTGTCGGAAAACGAAAAGATGGACTTGAACCATAAAGTGCAGGCATTAACCCGAATGATTGAGAAGGAATACAAGGAGGATGCCGGAAGTGAATGGCTCGGGGAAGTCATAGATAAATTTCATCATCCCGAAAAGTATAAAACAGAAGAAGAACTGGCAATAGAGAATCCGCCTACTTTTGCCGAACTTTTTGATGAGTTTTTGGAGAAGCATAGTCTTTCGGAAGTACGGAAGAAGAACTTTCGTGTAGTAAAAAGGGCACTCATGCGCTATGAATTATTTGTCAGAAAAACAAGACGTGGAATGAAGCACTTTTCCCTTGACATCCATACCATAACTAAAGAAACACTTGCCGATATGTGGGACTTTATGGAGAACGAATACGCTTATGCGGAAGAATACCCTGATATATACGAGACCATTCCCGAAAAGCGGACTCCTCAGCCGAGAGGCAAGAACACTCTTATAGATAGTTTCTCACGCATACGAACCTTTTTTATATGGTGCTATAATCAAGGAAAGACCACCAATCGTCCGTTTGACAAATTCCCCTTAGAAGAATGTCTTTATGGAACACCTATTTATATTACACTTCAAGAACGTGACAAATTGTTTGAGGCTGATTTGTCTGCTCGTCCACAACTTGCTATTCAACGAGACATCTTTGTGTTTCAGTCCGTTGTGGGTTGTCGTGTAGGCGACCTTTATAAGCTCACAAAGAAAAACATTGTGAATGGAGCATTAGAATACATACAAGAAAAGACGCGCAGTCATAATCCCAGGACAATAAGAGTGCCGCTGAATAGTGTTGCGAAAACCATACTTGAACGCTACAAAGATTATACAGGAACAACTCTCCTTCCCTTTATATCAGAGCAGAAATATAATCAAGCCATTAAAGAAGCGTTCCAGTTGGCAGGACTTGACAGGGTGGTCACAGTGCTTAACCCACTCACTCGCAATCCTGAGCAAAAGTACTTGTATGAAGTCGTAACCACGCATACTGCCCGAAAAACATTCATTGGCAATATGTATAAGAAAGTAAAAGACCCAGACCTCGTTTCTTCGGTATCGGGACACAAGGAAGGCAGCAAGGCATTCCGCCGATATAGGGAGATAGACGAGGAAATGAAACAAGAGCTTGTTCATCTGTTAGACTAATAAGGCGAAAGACTATGGCAAAGCAAGATTTCGAACAATTCAAACAGGATATTAAAGAATGGCTCAACAACCATCCGAAAGAATATGACAGATTCGTTGCCGAAGTGAACAACAAATCGGCAACAGGTTTACAAAAGATTTTCAAATTAGGATGGAAGCTCGCTCCTCAAATGATGCGTAAGTATCACGGTGAGTGTCATGGAGACCTTGCCAACGAATATCGTCTGCAAAGTTATTCGGCAGATGCCGATGCTGCAAGATTATTGGTTGAGGAGTTTCACAATCTGCAAAACGATTCAATAGTTCCTGCAATGTTGGCATGGCTTTATTACGGTAAGTGCTATGAAACTTTGGTCACCCAATTGGAAGCTGAAACACATAACCCTGCGAACAACTATTTTGAGAAGAGGATAGCCGCTTTAATGATTAAAGTAGTCATCAACAGTAGTATTCGTAATAAAATGCGGACAAGAGAAGATTGGCAGGATTTTCATCGGGAGAAACAGGCTATTGAGGATGATTGTGTGGTAGAAACAACTATTAAGGGGTTGTCCGTTAATGATAAACCAATAGAAGAAAAATCGCCAACAGGTGAGCAGGCATCACGCACATTGAAAGACTATCTTCATGGAAATCAAGAAATGATTTTGGAGAAGATAAAATTGAGAGTTTCAACGCAGCATACAGGCACTGATTTGGCACGATTATATTTTGCCCTCCAAGAGGAAGGCCTTCTGACAGGCTGTGATGTGACGACATTTCATAAACTGCTTGCCAATGAACTTCCTAATTGCGACTTGAAAACCGTGCGTAACCTTCAAATTTCTATCAAGAAGTTGAATGACAGTACGAGCAGAGGGAAAATAAAAGACAATGGTATTGAACGGTCGCTTATCAATGAGTGGAAGGCTTACCTCGCAGAAGTAAATAACTAAAAGTATGAACTCATTTAATTTAATGATATGGATAAAGATATCATCACCCAAGAAATCAATGCCGAATATCTGAAAGGCTATATATACAACATCAGAGGTGTCCGTGTAATGCTGGATATGGATTTAGCCAACATCTATGGCTATAGCACCAAAGATTTTAATCGCCAAGTGAAGAACAACATTGAAAAGTTTGAGCAAGACTTCATGTTTCAGTTGTCCGATGAAGAGTGTGAAATCTTGAGGTGCAAAAATTCCACCTCAAGTTGGGGCGGTCGTAGATACAACCCTTATGCTTTCACCGAACAAGGAATATATATGCTTATGACTGTGCTGAGAGGAGATTTAGCAACCAAACAAAGCAAAGCTTTGATTCGTATCTTCAAGCAGATGAAAGACTATATCGTAGATAATCAGCCATTATTAGGACAAAGGGAATATCTGCAACTGTCTTTGCAGACAACCCAAAACACACAAGACCTGCTTGACTTGCGTAAATCTCTATCTGCTGTTGATGACAAGGTTGCCAATATTATAGATACACTTGGTAATGTAGTGACAAAGTCGGAATTGGCAAATGTCATGCTTGATTTTGGCAATCCTTCAGTAAGGAGAGGTTGGATGATACTCAACGGTCAGCCAGTTGAATCGGATTTGGCTTACCAACATATTTATGCCACCGCCAAGAAAACGATTTTTGTGGTTGATAATTACATCGGATTGAAGACACTGGTACTTCTCAAAGATATTCCAGCTAATGTGAATGTTGTGGTATTCTCTGACAATATCGGTAATCGGTTGCACCAAACCGAGTTTAACGATTTCTGTCGGGAATATCCCAATGTCACCATTTCGTTGCAAACGTCTGGGGGTATATTCCACGACAGATATATAGTCATTGATTATCAAACTCCAGAAGAACAGATTTACCATTGCGGTGCTTCATCGAAGGATGGAGGTAATAAAGTCACGACAATCACAGCGGTTACAGATGGAGCTATTTACCATCCTGTTATAGACCAACTTATTCAAAATCCAGTGTTGACATTGAGATAAAACCATTTTCAGATGAACCCAATTAATTGCTTTACATTTCGTTTCTTTCGTTCTGTATTTCGGCGAAAATAGCGAAATGCAAATTACTAAATTATAGCGAATTACGTTTATACTTTTGTGCCATCGTTCCAATGTCGGAGCGGTGGCACAATCATTTATAATGCTGCCAAAGTGATTGTGTCGGACTATGGGCAGTACATATATGCTATGACAGATTTAATGCAAATCATCTCCAACAGCACGGCTAATATCAAATTGGAGATTACGAGTGAAGACTTACGTTACTTCTCTAATGAGCTTATTAACCGTGCGGTGAATGAGGTGGCAATTGCACTCAAAGCCACCAATGAAGATAAGCTACTGACACGTGAGGAAGTCAAGGAAATGTGTGGTGTATGCGACACCACCTTATGGCTTTGGAACAAGCGCAATTACCTTAAAGCAATCAAGGTAGGCAACAAAGTAAGATACCGCCTCTCAGACGTGAAGCGCATCTTGGGGGAAACTAATAGAATATCTGATTATGGAAAAGATTGACAATGTTCCTGTGGCTCCTACAAATGAAGAAGTTGAGAATATCGGAGAAGAGTATGTCCGTATAGGCACAACCTTGTTTCGTATTATCAATCAGCCAATGATGAATGGTTCTTTCCGCAAAATGCGGGTTGAATGGAAAATGAGCGTATTCCGATTAGACCACGGCAAGGATGAAGCGGCACTCATTCCGAAATATGACGGATTCTGCACGATACCCAGTCATACAGATTACCGTTTGAACGTGAATAACTTTTATAATCTCTATGAGCCAATAACCCATATTCCTAAAGAAGGTGAGTTTGGACATATACATTCATTGATTGAACACATCTTTAGTGAGCAATATGAATTGGGAATGGATTATCTTCAACTGTTGTACCTAAAACCAACACAGAAGTTACCAATACTTCTATTAGTGTCGGAAGAACGAAACACGGGTAAGAGTACATTCCTGAATTTTCTGAAAGCGTTATTTCAAGAGAATGTGACATTCAACACCAATGAGGACTTCCGTAGTCAGTTTAATGCTGACTGGGCAGGCAAACTGATGATTGTTGTGGATGAGGTGTTACTCAACCGCAGGGAAGATAGCGAGCGATTGAAGAACCTTAGTACGGCGCACTCGTACAAGATGGAGGCTAAGGGCAAAGATCGTTATGAAGTGCAGTTCTTCGCTAAATTCGTATTGTGTTCCAATAATGAAAATTTCCCTGTTTACATTGAGCCAGAAGAAACACGCTATTGGGTAAGAAAGATTAGTAGATTGGTAGCGGACGACACCTCCTTTCTTCAGAAATTGAAAGATGAGATACCCGCATTTCTGTACTATCTACAACATCGGAATCTGACTACCAAAGAAGAAAGCCGTATGTGGTTTGCTCCATCACTTATCCGCACGGAAGCATTGGAGAAAATCATCCGCTGTAACCGTAGCCGCATTGAGCTTGATATGGCAGAACTGTTACTTGACATCATGGACACAATGCAGGTGAATGTGGTGGATTTCTGTATCAACGACCTATTGGCATTGTTCAATTATTCCATGGTAAAGGTGGAACGCCATCAGGTGAGGAATGTTCTGCAGCAGTGCTGGAAATTGGGGCCTGCACCCAATGCACTGTCTTACTCCACCTATCAAATATCCGTGCTGCCAGGACAGAAGTATTCTGTATCGCACAAAAAGGTGGGACGCTTTTATACCGTTACCCGTGAAAAATTAAAAAACTACCGTTGAGATTGTTGAATATGATGAAATATAAGGGAAGGCATATAAATAAGGGGTTACCATTCAACAACACCATCAACAAAATTCAACAAAGAATTTTGCCTGCCAAAAAAGAAAAAGATTGTGTACAGCATCTCTATTTTTCTTTTTCCCTCTTTTTGAAATCATCTTCAACAAAGTCAACAAAATCAACTATGGAATGAATAATCGTAAAACCTGACTTAAATGATATTCGTATGAAAGAAATAGAGTTGATACAATCTATCACACAGCGAGACCCGATATTGGCTAATGCGGTCAGTCGGATGATTAACTACATCCAAGACAGATGGGCAGCACCTTATCCGTCCAAAGAACAGACGGAAGCGGTCAATGCCTACCTCCGTTCCGTTCATGCGGACGGTGACGGAGCAATGAACGAAACGAACATCGAACACCGCAGGATAGCCACACAGCGCATAACGATAAACGCCATCCGTGTGCTTGACAGTGAACAGCTCGACCGCCTGCAGGACGTGCTGAACCGCATAGCGGCAGACAGGGAGTATTATATGCCTGAGCGTGGATATGGCTTGGGAAGGTAGATGACCATAGTAACATCATAATATCATAGACCATGTGCAAAGAGAAACAGACCATACACTACTGCACCATTCTTTCGGCCGGGCAGTGGGATTTTCTTTTGGAAGGCAAATCTTCCGCTTTCAGGCAGAAGTGCCTGTATCGGCTGATGACCGGTGCGGTACGGGAAAGAACCGCTTATAAAATCAAAGGCGTTGAGATTGTTTTGGAGGTGGGACAGGTGGCAGCTTCCGATGTGGAGCTGGCAGAGTTTTTGGGCTGCAACCGCAAGACCATCGGCAAGCTAATCGACAGCCTTAACAGGCTCGGTATGCTGACCACCCGAACCAACAACCGTACTTCCGTCCATTCCCTGCATTTCCTCACAGGCTGGTATGCCGGAGGTGTCCTCATAACCAATCCCCATTATGTCAGACCTTCGGCAACCGCCAAAGGACAGACGGGCAATGTGCGGACACCTGTTTCCTATGGCTCACCGTCAGAAAACGGGCAGGATGCCGCACTGGATGAAAGTCAGTCCAGAGGGCAGGAAGCGGACAGCATGGCGGCAGGCGCAGCAGTCCTTTCTTCTTCCCTTTGTTCGTCTGAAATTTCCAACCCGTCAGCCGACAGACCGGATGATGACAGTCATTATCCACCGTCTGATATGTGGGAGGCTGACGAAGCCGGGAATCCCCCAATCATAGACAGTGGGGACGGAGCAACTGACGAAAACGGTACGGAAAGCCCCAAAGAGGCGCAGGACGGAACGATTGGCGGCGAGGATGCCCCGGAGTAAGATGCAGGGGACTGAAAGGCGCAGAACGCAGATTTGGACGTTGCTCCGCTTGCGGAGTGTGAGCTACCGGACTTGTCCCGGTATAGCCCACTATAACTACACGCTTCGCTTCCGTAGTTGTGGGCTCTCCCGAGGGGCTGGGCTTTGCCCCGTCCCACTTAGGACGCTGCCCTAAGAACCCGGTCGGAGACTGTCAGCCCCCAACACCCCTGACCAAAGAGTGACCCTCTCTTTGGAAACTCCGCTCAGAGGTCTCGACCCCTGAGAACCCCGAGCAGGAAGTGACCCTCTCCCTGCACCCTCCGATTAAGGCTCCGCCCTAATGACCCTTTTCCTATTGTAAATCTGTAAACATCATCATGCCTATGGCACAGAAGACATCAATCAACATCAAGCCCTGCAACATCGGAAGCAGCGAGGCGCACAACAGGCGGACAGCGGAATACCTCGCGCATATAGGCAAGGAAAAGTTCTATGTCCGCACCGACCTCATGGCGGCAAACGAGACATGGGTGGCACCTGATTTCGGCGGCACATCCCTGTCGGAACGCTACAATCAGATAGCCGCGATGGTAAAGGAAAAGACAGGTCGGGCGATGCAGACCAAAGACCGGGAGCGTGTGAACAAGAAGACCGGGAAGGTGACCGTCGTGCGCGGCAGTACTCCGCTCAAGGAGGGTGTCGTGGTAATCAAGGATGATACCACGCTGGAGCAGTTGCAGCATTTCTGCGAGGTGTGCAAGGGGCGGTGGGGAATCACAGCTTTGCAAATCTTCATCCACCGTGACGAGGGGCATTACGGCACTCCCGGAGATACCGCCACATGGAAGCCCAACCTTCACGCCCATATCGTATGGGACTGGATGAACCACGACACCGGGAAATCCTGCAAGCTGGACGAGAAAGCCATGAGCGACATGCAGACGCTCTTGGCTGAGTCTCTTGACATGGAAAGGGGCAGCTCAAAGGAGCAGACGGGAAAGGAGCATCTTGAACGCGCTGACTTCATTCTTGCCAAGCAGAAGCAGGAAGCCGAACAGGTAAAGGCGGAAAAGGAAGCAGCCGAAGCCGACAGGGATGCCGCGATCCGTGAAACGGACAATGCCAAATCCGAACATGAAAAACTCCAGATCGGGAACGAGGAGAAGCAGCGGCGCAGCGCGGAACTTGACAGCGAAATCGCCGAAAAGGAGGAACGCGCGAGAGAGGTTGACCGGGAGAACACGGACAGCATAAAGTCCGGCATCGCCAACCTTTTCGGCAAAGGCAAGTACGCAGCCATCGAGCAGGAGAACGAGAGACTGAAAGCCGAGAATGAGCATATCAAAGAATCTTTCCCCGATGCCGTCAGGAAAGAGGTGGCGAAACGGACGAAGGCACTGACCGAGGCGAAGCGTGCGGTCGAACTGGAGCGTGACAGTGCCATGGCAATCGCTGACACTTATGAATCCGAGAGGGACACGGCTCTGCGACAGCTTCAGGAGCAGAAGACCGGGGAGCAGCACCGCATCAGCATGGCGGTGAGCCGGGCAACGGCGGAGAAGGACAAGACCATAGAGCGGTTGCAGGGTGAACTGAAATCGAGCCGGGATATTCTGAATATCATCGCAGATATTCTCTACAAGGCAAGCGAGGTGTTCAGGCGAGCCGTTGAAGCGATTATCCATTTCGCCACGGAGCGGTACAAGTCTATCTTCTCTCCCTCTGAAGCCGCCGACATCAAGAGCGTGATGCAGAGCTACGGAGAGACCACGGAGCAGCAGAAAGCGGTCGGCGCATGGCTCTGTGACTATGCGGAACACCGACAGCCCTTTGATGAAATAAAACATCGCCATACACTCAACGAGGTTGGCGATGTCGCGGAAGGTCGGTATGATTGGAGGATTGATAGAGGACGAGGAGGAGTCAGCCTGTAATCCTTTTTTCACAATCCTCTTTTCAAAATAGTGCTTGAGAAGCATATATTTTGGCTTCTTTGTAGCACTTTTGATATTTATGCTTTGACTGTTTGCTCGAAGTTATCTTACTTTTGCCCTAATCCGGCTCAGACTTGCCTGCGTTACGCCTAAATAGGTGGCGATACTTCCCAACGGCAATCGCTGTAACAAATCTGGTTCTTTCTCCAATAGCTCCTTATACCGTTCCGAAGCGATAGCGGACAACATAGAAATCAGCCGTTCCTCAGTGGCAAGCAGCTCCATCTCCGCATAACGCCGTCCCCAATTGGCGATGTGCAAGTCTTCCGAAAACAACTCTTTCAGTTTTTTCCTTTTCAATACATATAAAACGGAATCTTCCATCAATTCCATTGTTTCATATCCCGGCTCGTCATTTACATAGCCTTTCATAGAAACAAGGGTCGCTCCCTCTTTGCCGACCCAAAAAGTAATTTCTTTTCCATCCACCGAAGTATAGGCACGGACAATGCCTTGTTTAATGAAAAAGATGTCTTTCTCTACCTTGCCGCATTCCAATACTCGGAATCCTTTGGGATATGAGACTTCCGTCAGGCATTGTCGCAACCTGTCCAAAGATGCGTCCGGCATGGCATATCTTTGGTTGATGATTTCCTTTATATCCATAGTTCATTGCTGTTGTTAGTGTGCAAAATTATAAAATAGCATACGGAAACGAGAATAAACAGATGTTTTTTGTCAAATGAAAAGTCTGTTTTTGCCAAATGCAAAAAGCTATTAGGGATTGCTTATTTATTTTTGCGCCCGAATTTAATAAATCATAGGTATGAATTGGATAATCTTATTATTGGCAGGATTGTTTGAGGTGAGCCTCACATTCTGTTTAGGGAAAACGAGAGCGGCATCAGGAGTTGAATTTTATTTGTGGGGAAGCGGTTTCCTTGCCTCTACCGTACTGAGCATGGCTTTGCTTGCCAAAGCAGTACAGACTTTGCCTTTGGGAACTGCGTACGCCATTTGGACGGGAATCGGAGCGGTTGGTACGGTTTTGATTGGGATATTCGTTTTCAAGGAACCTGCCACTCCCATACGGCTTTTCTTCCTCTTCACGCTCATTGCATCCTTGATAGGATTGAAAGTCGTGTCATACTGAAAGGAAGTGACAAATGAAGTATGAATTAAGGGAAAACCAAGGCATTCCGGTACCTCTGCTGGCTCTGATGGCAGTTGCTACCGGACTTTCCGTTGCCAACTGCTACTACAACCAACCTTTGTTGGGTAGCATGGCAAAAGATTTCACGGTAAACGACTTTTCTGCTAGCATGGTAGCGACACTGACACAGATAGGCTATGTGACCGGACTTGTGTTTGTCATCCCGCTTGGTGATTTGGTCTCACGAAAGAAGCTGATATTGACCAATTATATCATATCTTCGTGCGCCTTGCTTGCCATAGCCCTTGCCCCGAACATCTATTGGGTGTGGGGCGCATCATTGCTTGCCGGCGCATCTTCGGTTATGCCGCAATTTTTCATTCCGTTAGTATCTTACTATTCACCCCCTGCGCACAAGGTGCGTAACGTAGGGATTATACAATCTTGCCTGCTCATAGGCATTCTTGGTTCACGGGTATTCAGTGGCTTTCTGGCTGACGTATGTGGATGGCGTTCCGTCTATTTTGTGGCTTGCTTGTTTATGCTCGGATGCTTCCTGATGATTCACAGGATGCTACCCATGCTGTCTGCCAGTTCTCAAGAAAGTTATGCAAGGTTGATGAAATCTTTGTTGCGCCTGCTCTCCCAATACCCGTACTTGCGTATAGCATCGCTGAGGGCAGCATTGGCATATGGCTCGTTCTTCGCTTTGTGGAGTTGCCTTGCTTTTCGGATGAAACAGGAACCTTTTTTTGCTAGCGACGACATTATCGGAGCACTCGGTTTGTGTGGACTGGCAGGTGCATCCGCGGTGGTTTTCATCAGCGGCTACGTCCAAAAGTATGGTGCGAGGTTCTTCTCTATTGCCGGAGGATGTGTAGTGTTGGCTGCATGGATACTGGCATTTTGGGGGAATGACAGCTATTTGTGGATAATAATTGCTATCTTGCTGATTGATGCTGGTATGCAATGCATCCATTTGTCGAATCAAACCAGCGTAGTCGCCCTTGACGCATCTGCCATCAATCGTATCAATACCGTTTATATGACCATTTACTTTTTGGGTGGTTCTGCCGGTACATTCGTTTCCGGTCTGTCTTGGCAGCATTATGGGTGGACAGGTGTAGTATGCACGGGAATATTTTTCATAGTGGCTTCTCTCCTTGTCAATTGCTCAAAACAAAAAGTTGATCCGGCTGGAATGTAACATATTCATTTTATAAATAAATTCGCTCCAATGAAAATCGTATTTGTGTGTACCGGTAATGCAAGCCGCTCGGCAGTTGCCGAGGTCATTTTGAGAAAAATGATTCAAGAAAAGAATCTTGAGGACATTGAGGTGTCGTCATGTGGAACAGATGTTCCATACGGACAAGAACGTGAAGGAATCATGTGTCAAATAGCGGCGGAGCATGGATATTCGATGGGTGGTAAGGCTGTGATGATAACTGCGGAATTGGTTAATGCAGCAGACCGAATCATTGTTATGACAAGGCAACATAAGACCGAAGTGATACGGTTATTGGATCCATCACATTGGAATTGTATCGCATTATTTAACGACATCTGTTTCGGAGAATCTTCAGACCTCCCGGATCCTCACTATCAGTCAGCACAGGTATATTACACATGCTTCAATACCATCGAGAAAGGATGTAGGGAGATAGTCAGGAAATTGAAATAATCGAACCCTTGTCACCATCTTTAAGTTGTTTTCCGGGAGTTAATGTACCCGGCTTGTTTCTTGGACTGTATATAATATTGATTTTCAGTAGTAGTAAGAAATTCCTTGGCTAATACTTATCGCTTTCCATCTATTCAATATATTGCAAGGAGAATAATGTTTAAGCGTATTCAATTCCATTTAAAGAGTTGCCGAATAAGTCCGTGTGGGAACAAAACGGGAACAATAGACATAAAATAAAATCGACTAAGCATTGACTTTCAATTACTTAGTCGATTTGCTTGTACCCAGACCCGGGGTCGAACCGGGATGGAAGTGAATCCACTGGTGTTTGAGACCAGCGCGTCTACCGATTCCGCCATCTGGGCGCATACTTGATTTCTCAATTGCGGTGCAAAGATACAACATTATTTTGATTCCACAATAGTTTGACGAAAAAAAGGAGAAAAAAATAATAAAACATATCTTAAACACTTCTCTATTCAGAGAATAAACCGTACATTAGCAGAAACTTTAAATAGAGTCACTATCATGACAAATCAGGATAATTATTGCGTGATTATGGGTGGCGGCATTGGAAGCCGCTTCTGGCCGTTCAGCCGCAAAACATTGCCCAAACAATTTTTAGATTTCTTCGGAACGGGTCGTTCACTTTTGCAACAGACTTTTGATCGGTTCCAAAAGGTTATCCCATCAGAGAATATTTTCATCGTAACCAATGCAATGTATGCGGACTTAGTGAAGAAACAATTGCCCGAAGTCGACGAAAAACAAATTCTACTGGAACCCGCAAGACGAAATACCGCTCCGTGTATAGCATGGGCCGCTTACCACATCCGGGCACTGAACCCGAACGCCAATATCGTAGTCGCTCCTTCAGACCATTTAATTTTAAAAGAGGATGAGTTTCTTGCCGCTATCGAGAAAGGACTTGATTTTGTTTCACGCTCGGAAAAGCTACTGACATTAGGAATTAAACCCAATCGCCCGGAAACAGGGTACGGATATATACAAATAGACGAACCCGCTGGAGAAAACTTCTATAAAGTAAAAACATTCACAGAGAAACCGGAACTGGAATTAGCCAAAGTATTCGTAGAAAGCGGAGAATTTTACTGGAATTCCGGCCTGTTTATGTGGAATGTAAATACAATCATCAAAGCAAGTGAAGATTTACTGCCTGAATTAGCTTCCAAACTGGCACCGGGAAAAGATATTTATGCCACCGACAAGGAGAAAGCATTCATCGAAGAAAACTTCCCAGCATGTCCTAATGTATCCATCGACTTCGGCATTATGGAGAAAGCAGATAACGTGTATGTATCATTAGGAGATTTTGGCTGGTCCGATCTTGGAACTTGGGGATCACTTTATGATTTATCGGAAAGAGACCCGGAAGGCAATGTTACGCTGAAATGCCATTCTCTTATATATAATAGTAAAGATAATATGGTAGTACTCCCGAAAGGCAAACTGGCCGTTATCGATGGACTGGAAGGATTTCTGATAGCCGAATCGGACAATGTCCTTTTGATTTGCCGCAAAGATGAAGAACATGCCATCCGTAAATATGTAAACGATGCCCAAATGCAATTGGGAGATGATTTCATCTAATAACACGTTACTAACGCCGGAGCATAAATCGGACAAAAGCATACAAATAGCGAACGGTGAACAAACTGCAACCAATCATGCAGTTCGTTCACCGTTCACTGTTTATTATCGAAAAACCTTGTGTGTCTTTAAATAATCATAGGGCTCTAAATAATCTCTATTCCCTGCTCTTTGCAAAGTTGCAATCCCAAATCTTTCAGTCTGAACTTCTGAATCTTTCCACTGCCAGTCATCGGAAATTCATTCACAAAGAAGATATATTTCGGAATCTTATAACGAGATATCTTATTTCTACAGAAATCACGTACATCGGCTTCCTGCATTTTGACTCCTTCCTGCAAGATAATAAATGCTCCTACTGCCTCACCGTATTTTTTAGAAGGAATACCTGCTACCTGAACATCTTTCACTCCATCAAGTTTATAAAGAAACTCTTCTATTTCACGCGGATAAATATTCTCGCCACCCCGAATAATCATATCTTTGATACGCCCGGTAATCCGGTAATTTCCATCTTCATCCTTGATACCCAAGTCACCGGAATGCAAGAAGTTATTTTCATCAAGCACTTCTGCTGTTGCTTCCGGATTTTTATAATAGCCTTTCATGGTGTTATAACCACGGTTACACATTTCACCTTGCACACCTACCGGACATTCTTCACCTGTTTCCGGATCAATTACTTTTACCTCCGTAAATTCAAAATCACGTCCTACCGTATTACAACGTACATCAAACGGATCATCAATACGAGAAGCCGTCATACCTGGAGCAGCCTCTGTCAATCCATATACACTGGTCACCTTCATATACATCTTCTCTTCTACCTGCTTCATCAATTCGACAGGACAGAGAGAACCTGCCATAATACCCGTACGAAGACAAGACATATCAAAGAGGTCGAACATCGGATGATGCAACTCGGCAATAAACATAGTCGGTACACCATAAAGAGCTGTACAACGCTCTTTATGAATAGAAGCCAGCACAACCAACGGATCGAAACGCTCCACCATCACTTGCGTACAACCATGAGTCAGACAGTTCATGGTAGCCAACACTACTCCAAAACAATGAAATAATGGAACACAACAACAAAGCTTGTCATCTGCCGTAAACTTCATGTGTTCACCGGTCAGAAACCCATTATTGGTTATATTATAATGCGTCAGCATCACTCCCTTTGGAAAACCGGTAGTCCCCGATGTATATTGCATATTAACCACATCATGACAGTCAACCTTGTTTTTGAGCTCGCTCAAACGGTCATCTTCCACATTATTTCCCAACAAAAGAATCTCCGCCGTATTATACATACCACGATGCTTTTCCTGACCTACATATACTACATTGCGCATACATGGAAAACGCTCACTCTTCAAATGCCCGCGTTCACAGGTTTTCAACTCAGGAAGCATCGTATAAGTCATTTGTACAAAGTCGCTATCTTTTTCTCCATTCACTATACAAAGCGTATGCATATCCGAGTTTTGGCAAAGATACTCTAATTCCGATTGCTTGTAGTTCGTATTTACTGTAACATATACTGCACCAATTTTCGCGCAAGCATACAATAATGTCAGCCAATCAGGAACATTAGCAGCCCAAATACCCACATGGGTACCTCGTTCCACACCAATGGCGATCAGACCTTTCGCCATATCATCTACACGCTGGTTAAACTGGCTCCAGGTAAAACGGAGATTACGGTCGGAATATACAATATATTCCTTATCGGGAGTCTCTTCAGCCCAGTGTTCCAGCCACTGTCCCAAAGTACGATCAAATAATTGCATGTAATTATACTTAAATCTTGTTTCCTACTATTTCAATCAAATCGGTGTGTAAATTACTGCCAGAATTTTTGCAGCCTGTCCCTCATAAGCATGTACATGATGAGGTACAATGGAATCATAATAAATGCTATCACCTTCTTCCAACAGATAGGTATTTTTACCATAGCTGATTTCCATGATACCTTCCATAACCATGATAAACTCCTCTCCTTCATGAGAAGAAAGCACGAAGTCAGTATCTTCTGTCGGCATCACATCAATTATAAACGGTTCCATGTGACGGTCCGCCTTCGACTTGGACAGTGAATGATATTCCATGTGTTTGCGAGAATGAATCGCATTATTGGAAAAACTGATCGCATCCTTGGCTTCTTTCTTACGGCATACTACCGGTCCCACTTCATCCTGATCATCAAGGAAAGTACCCAAACGTACTCCCAACACACGCGCAATTTTAATCAGCGGTGCGAGAGAAGGAATATCAATGTTATTCTCAATACGCTCAATCTGTTCGATAGCCAATCCTGAACGTTGCGCCAACTCTTCTATGCTTATTGATTTATCTTCGCGGAGGGCTTTAATTTTTTCGCCAACAATCTTACTTGTATCCATTTTGAAAGCATTTTAGTTATCAAAGGTGATAAATTATAATAATTAAGCTGCAAAAATAGCAAAATCTTTAGATGAATACAATTATAACCGAAGAAAATACGATTGTCAGGAAGAAAAAGAAGAAACTAAAAAAAGCCGCTCCTCTATCATGAGGAACGGCTTTAAATCTTTTCGCGGCAAGTAGATTACTTACGCAAACCGAGCTCTTTAACAATAGCACGATATCTTTCGATATCTCTTGCTTTCAGGTAGTCGAGTAAGCGACGACGCTTACCTACCAACATTGTTAACGCTCTTTCAGTACTATAATCTTTTCTGTTGAGCTTCATGTGCTCAGTCAGGTGAGAAATACGGTAGGAAAACAATGCCACTTGGGCCTCAGCTGAGCCGGTGTCAGTGTTAGACTTTCCGTACTTTCCGAAGATTTCTTGCTTTTTAGCAGCGTCTAAATACATAATTCTTAGAATTTTAATTGATAAATTATTCTTTTGAGCGTGCAAAGATAGGCATTATCTTTATATCACACAACGATTTACAAGAAAAAATTGCTATCATTGCTTATATTTCTAATCCTATTTTCGTACCTTTGCAGCCAAATAATAGGTATTATATGCAAAATATTCGAAACATTGCAATCATTGCCCATGTTGACCATGGGAAAACAACGCTGGTTGACAAGATGCTATTGGCGGGAAATTTATTCCGCAGCAACCAAAATAGTGGTGAACTTATCCTGGATAACAACGATTTGGAACGCGAACGTGGTATAACGATTCTTTCCAAAAACGTATCCATCAATTACAACGGTACAAAAATTAATATTATTGATACTCCGGGACACAGCGACTTCGGTGGTGAAGTAGAACGTGTATTGAATATGGCCGATGGCTGTATTCTGTTGGTAGATGCCTTCGAAGGTCCGATGCCTCAAACTCGTTTCGTATTGCAAAAGGCACTCGAAATCGGTTTGAAGCCTATTGTGGTAGTTAATAAGGTAGATAAACCTAACTGCCGCCCGGAAGAAGTTTACGAAATGGTTTTCGACTTGATGTTCAGCTTGAACGCAACGGAAGATCAGCTGGACTTCCCCGTAATTTACGGTTCCGCCAAAAATAACTGGATGAGCACCGACTGGCAGCAACAAACTGACAACATCACTCCGTTACTGGATTGTATCGTTGAAAACATTCCAGCACCGCAACAGTTGGAAGGTACTCCCCAGATGTTGATTACTTCTTTGGATTATTCTTCTTATACCGGTCGTATCGCCGTAGGTCGCGTACATCGTGGTACCTTAAAAGAAGGTATGAATATAACGCTTGTGAAACGTAACGGCGATATGTTCAAGAGCAAAATTAAAGAACTCCATGTTTTCGAAGGTTTAGGCCGTGTGAAAACAAATGAGGTTTCTTCCGGTGACATCTGCGCGCTGGTAGGTATCGACGGATTCGAGATTGGAGATACAGTTTGTGATTTCGAAAGTCCGGAAGCACTGCCACCCATTGCAATTGACGAACCGACCATGAGTATGTTGTTTGCTATCAACGATTCTCCTTTCTTCGGTAAAGATGGTAAGTTTGTGACTTCACGCCACATCCACGACCGTTTGATGAAGGAACTCGACAAGAACCTGGCTCTCCGTGTAAGAAAGAGTGAAGAAGACGGTAAATGGATTGTTTCCGGCCGTGGTGTACTCCACCTTTCTGTATTGATTGAAACAATGCGCCGCGAGGGATATGAATTGCAGGTAGGTCAGCCACAGGTTATCTTCAGAGAAATCGACGGTGTGAAATGCGAACCGATTGAAGAGTTGACCATCAACGTACCGGAAGAATATTCCAGCAAGATTATTGATATGGTTACCCGCCGTAAAGGTGAAATGGTAAAGATGGAAAATACAGGCGAACGCATCAATCTTGAATTCAATATGCCTTCACGCGGTATCATCGGTCTGCGTACCAATGTACTGACGGCCTCTGCTGGTGAAGCCATTATGGCACACCGTTTCAAAGAATATCAGCCGCACAAAGGAGAAATTGAACGTCGTACCAATGGTTCTATGATTGCTATGGAAAGCGGAACAGCTTTTGCTTATGCCATCGACAAATTACAGGATCGCGGTAAGTTCTTTATTTTCCCGCAGGACGAAGTCTATGCAGGACAGGTAGTAGGCGAGCACTCTCACGACAATGACTTGGTAATCAACGTTACTAAGTCTAAGAAACTGACCAATATGCGTGCTTCCGGTTCGGACGACAAGGTTCGTCTGATTCCGCCCATCCAGTTCTCACTTGAAGAAGCATTGGAATATATTAAGGAAGATGAATACGTAGAAGTTACTCCAAAGGCAATGCGTATGCGTAAAGTGATTTTGGACGAAATCGAACGTAAACGTGCCAACAAGAACTAACCATTCTTTCATTACATTATAATAGAAATCCCGGTGAAACGCTGTGTTTTACCGGGATTTTATTTTTTTCTGCAAGTATTACAAGCATTACTAATACAACAACAATCCTACCACACCCGCTAGACAAATCAACAGGATAGGGTGAAGATTCCATTTCCATGTAACCAAAAAGGCTGCCGCAAAAATACCGATACTTTTATAGTCCATAAAATTTTCTCTATTCATCATAAGCAATGCAGCCGAAGCAATCAGAGCAACCGACATAGGTAGCAGTCCGGACATAGCCGCCTTAATATACTTGTTATCCTTGCACTTCGCAAAGAAATAAGAAATGAGCAACACCAGAATAAAAGAAGGTAAACAAACCGCTACCGTAGCCAGCGCCGCTCCCCACACACTTTGCGTTACCGCATACCCTACATAAGTAGCACTATTGATACCAATCGGCCCCGGAGTCATTTGCGAAATCGCCACCACATCCGTAAACTGCTGGGGAGTCAGCCAATGATGAATATCCACTATCTCATGTTGAATAAGGGAAAGCATCGCATATCCACCTCCAAAACCGAACATACCTATTTTAAGATACACCCAAAGTACTTGCAAATATATCATACCTGTTTATTCGTTATTTTTTCTTTCAACCACAACGTATATACCAATCCTCCCAGAATTCCTGCCAATACAATATAAATAGGAGACAGTCCAAACTGCCAAATCAAAAGAGTAGCTATGGCAGGAGCAACTAACTGAAGGTATTTCAGTTTCAGAGCTCTTACAGCAGAAATACAAGGAAACAAAATCAACGCTACCACGGCAGGACGTATTCCATTAAAGATGCGAATCATCACTTCATTATCTTGAAACCGTGCAAAAAACACGGCTATCAGCATCATGATAACAAAAGAGGGAAGAATCGTAGCCAATGCACATACCAGACTCCCACCCACTTTATACAACTTATATCCCACAAAAATAGAAATATTCACAGCAAACACACCCGGTAGTGATTGCGTCAAGGCAAACATCTCCATAAATTCCTCCTTACTCATCCACTGTTTGGCAACGATCTCCCGTTCAATTAACGGAATCATGGCATAGCCACCACCAATAGTAAACATTCCAATCTTCGCAAACGTCACAAACAATTTCAAATACTCTAATACCATATCCTACTTTCTAATTTTCCGATATTTTCTATTTACTGTCTAATAAATCCTTTAGTCACATCATATTCAATCCGGTAACTACGTCCCTTCACTGTTTTAAAAGAAGGAGTTTTATCTGCACATTTGACCCCACAGTTTCCTTCGGCATTGGAACAAAACTAGCGATTCCTCCAACTGGCTATCCTCTCAAACTATATCAAACCTGCCAGTAGTTTTTTCACGACCCAATATCCTACCCTAGCCTCCGAAATCCCCTGCAATAGCCGATGATGACAAACAAATGCATCGTCAATAATTTCCGCTTCCATATAATAAAAACAACAGGCAGGATCTTTTTCAAATGCTTTCGCATACTCCAGAATATGAGTTGATATAAGGAAATGGCAACAAGAGAATCTTTTCAATAATTCATTGACTGCAAGAGAAGCCTCAAAAGCATCCTTAGCATTAGTTCCGCGAAACATTTCATCCAAGACGACCAAACAACGTTTTCCTGTAAGCGCTTTTTGCATCACTTCTTTTATACGAAGCACCTCTGCCATGAAATGGCTTCGCCCGTCACGCAAAGAATCCGGCAAATTAATAGAAGTATAAATACCTTCGTAAAGAGGACAAACCATTGACTTCACCGGGACAGGCAGTCCGCAATGCGCCAGCCAGACAGCCAAAGTCAGTGCTTTCAAAGTGGTTGACTTTCCCGCCATGTTAGAACCCGTAAAAATACTGATATTTCCCCGGGACATCACCCAACTATTCTTCCGTACATTTTTCACAAAAGGATGAACTACATCCTCGACCGAAAAATCCATTGTTTCCACCACTTTCGGTGTACAACAGAAATTTTTCTCTTTCGCTACCCGATGAGCTGTCCGGCAAACATCCAATAAATACAAAACTGATAATAATTCTTTCAAAGACGACAAACGGGTACAGCGAAATAGATAATCGTATTTATCTATCGTATAATTAGATAGCCGCCTTTCTTCGCTAGAAGTCTGTTCCAAGACTTCACCTAATTCACTTCCGGACAAAATATCATTCACCATACGGGCTGACTCCTTCATCAATTGCGGGGCATCCTCATCCAATTCTTTCACCCACCTCTCCAAACAATGCAGCAAATGTATTACCAATTTCACTCCCCGACAAATAACATAACGGGTTGAATCATATCTCAACAGGCGATCTATGACAGTAGCACATGACAGTAAGACGTGCGCTTCCCTGATCTGGTCGCGATAAGCCAGATAATACTCAATAAAATCCAATTCTTCTTCATTCAAAAGAAGTTCAGGTAAAGCATCCCACGCAACAGCCTCCTGCCTTTTGCGGATCATTTCTAAATCACTTAACGGATACATAATCCAGTTCATCATCAGTGACTTTCCTTCTTTCGTCTCTGTTCTAGAAAACAAAGAGAAAAGAAACTGTTCATTATTTGCAGTCTCTGTTATGCTTAAATCCGCATAGGTCTGTTTGTCTGTATCCAAATACGTCATAGCTGTCATTAAAAGTAAATAGCCCCGTTTTGACAAATATACGAAAAAAATAAAAAGGTAGTATTCCTTTTCATAGAAAGACACAGTATAACAATAAAAAAGGCGGTTCGAAATCGAACCGCCTTCCAGATTATATCTGATTCTCCAATTAGAGTTTCGGACCAGCAGCAACCAAAGCCTTACCAGCTTCGTTACCAGTAAATTTAGCGAAGTTCTTGATGAAACGTCCAGCCAAATCTTTTGCTTTTTCTTCCCATTTGCAAGCACATTCGTAAGTGTCACGTGGGTCAAGGATCTTCGGATCAACACCTGGAAGTTCTGTCGGAACAACGAAGTCGAAGAAAGGAATAACCTTAGTAGGAGCTTTGTCGATAGAACCGTCAAGGATAGCGTCGATGATACCACGAGTATCTTTGATAGAGATACGTTTGCCTGTACCATTCCAACCTGTGTTCACCAAGTATGCTTTAGCACCAGTCATTTCCATCTTCTTAACCAGTTCTTCTGCATATTTAGTCGGGTGCAATGACAAGAAAGCAGCACCGAAGCAAGCAGAGAATGTCGGAGTCGGTTCAGTGATACCACGTTCTGTACCAGCCAATTTAGCTGTAAATCCAGACAAGAAGTAGTATTGAGCCTGTTCCGGGTTCAGGATAGATACTGGAGGCAATACACCGAATGCATCAGCAGACAAGAAGATAACTTGTTTTGCGTGAGGGCCTTTAGAAACCGGTTTAACGATGTTTTCGATGTGATAGATAGGATAAGAAACACGAGTGTTTTCAGTCACGCTCTTGTCAGTGAAATCAATCTTACCGTTAGCATCAACAGTTACGTTTTCAAGTAAAGCGTCACGTTTGATAGCATTGTAGATATCCGGTTCGCTATCTTTATCCAAGTTGATAACCTTAGCGTAGCAACCACCTTCGTAGTTGAATACACCTTCGTTATCCCATCCATGTTCGTCATCACCGATCAATTTACGTTTCGGGTCAGTAGACAAAGTAGTCTTACCTGTACCAGACAATCCGAAGAAGATAGCAGAGCTAGTTCCTTCCATATCCGTGTTAGCAGAGCAGTGCATAGAAGCGATACCACGAAGCGGGTTCATGTAGTTCATAATAGAGAACATACCTTTCTTCATTTCACCACCGTACCAAGTATTCAGGATTACTTGTTCTTTAGTCTTCAGGTTGAATACTGTAGCAGTTTCAGAGTTCAAGCCCAGTTCTTTGTAGTTGTCAACTTTTGCTTTAGAAGCGTTGAAACATACAAAATCAGGTTCTCCGTAGTTAGCAAGTTCTTCAGCAGTCGGGCGGATGAACATGTTAGTTACGAAGTGAGCCTGCCAAGCTACTTCCATGATGAAACGTACTTTCATACGAGTAGCTTCGTTAGCACCACAGAAAGTATCAACAACGAACAAACGTTTGCCAGAAAGTTGTTTTACAGCTTTAGATTTCAAATCAGCCCAAGCCTCTTCAGTACAAGGTTTGTTATCGTTTTTGTATTCGTCAGAAGTCCACCATACAGAATCAGCAGAAGCTTCATTTTTAACGAAGAATTTATCTTTAGGAGAACGACCGGTATAGATACCTGTCATTACATTAACAGCACCTAATTCAGTTACTTGACCTTTTTCAAAGCCTTCCAGACTCGGTTTTGTTTCTTCAGCGAACAAAACGTCATAAGACGGATTGTGCAAAATCTCGGTCACGCCTGTGATACCGTACTTGCTTAAATCTAAATTTGCCATTTTCTTTGAATTAATTAAATTGGTATTTTGTTTTATTATCTCTTTTCACCTTTGACTAAGAAGGGGATTGGAACACCCCTTGTAAATCCGGGTACAAAAGTAATACTTTCTTTGGAAAGGAAGAAGGTATTAGAGAAATTTTTCCCTAATTGAATCTCTTTTATAAATTCCTAACAATATCTGCTAACTGAACGTTGCAATTTGAAAGATTATCGCTTACTTTGCAAGTCAGTATGCTATTAGTAGTATGAAAATGAGATTAAAATCTAATTAAACAATAAATATGAAGGTAATTGATTTTAGCAAAACAAATTCGATTCTAAACCAGTACATATCCGAAATCAGAAATGTAGAAGTGCAAAATGACCGCCTGCGTTTCCGCCGTAATATCGAGCGTATCGGAGAAATCATGGCTTACGAAATGAGCAAGGAGTTTACATACTCAGTAAAGAACATCCGGACACCACTGGGCATCGCTCCGGTCAGCACGCCGGACAACCAATTAGTAATCAGCACTATTCTACGTGCCGGTCTTCCTTTCCACCAAGGTTTTCTGAGTTATTTCGACGGAGCGGAAAACGCATTCGTTTCCGCCTATCGCAAATACAAGGATACACTGAAATTTGATATACATATAGAATATATCGCTTCTCCTCGCATCGACGACAAAACGTTGATTATCACAGACCCTATGTTGGCAACGGGCAGCAGCATGGAATTGAGCTACCAGGCTATGCTGACCAAAGGTCATCCTGCCGAAATCCACGTAGCGTCCATCATTGCCAGCCAACAGGCCATCGACCATATTAAAAACATATTTCCTGAGGACAAAACTACTATTTGGTGCGCGGCCATCGACCCTGAAATCAATGAACATTCTTATATTGTTCCGGGGCTCGGCGATGCAGGCGACCTTGCTTATGGAGAAAAAGAATAAATCTTTAAAGACTCTTCCGATATTGCTGCGGCGACATCCCCACTTGCTTCTTAAAGAATGTACCGAAACAAGAAGCATTGGGGAAGCCGAAAGCGTTCGAAATCTCTTGGATATCCTGTTGGGTATTTTTCAGCAACGAGATACTCTTACGGATAATCGCTTTAAACACGAGCTCCTGTACCGTATATCCGCAAATGCTTTTGGAAACTGCAGAAAGGTATTTCGGAGACAAACAGAGTTTATCCGCGTAAAATTCCACTCCCCGTTCCTGCATATAATGTTTCTCAATCAACTGAATCAAACGGATAAAGACCTCATTCTTACGTCCCCCTATCTCCTCCCCGTCATTAACTAGTTTACGGTTATAAATAGAACAAACCCTGTAGGTCAATGCAAGCAGGAGCAATTTCTGCTCATAAAGTTTAAACGAATTGTCTTCTATCTGCAAAGCGCTGTCCAATAAGGACATATATTTTGTAATCTCCCCTTCCTCACCGGTGGTCCAAACGCAACAAGGTTCTTCGGGAGTAATCCGTGAATACATATACATGGTCACCACTGCATTGCCCATAATATCCCGTATAGGCTCTATTTGATAAATCAGGATCTGCACTTCCATATCTTCCGATTCCTGAAGCACCAGAAACTCGCCTTCCTCAGGAATAAACAGGCTCTCACCCGCTTTAGCGGAATGAATTTTCTGATTAAGAGAAAACTGAAAGTTACCCCGATGACATATTATCACACCCAGTCCTTTCATCTGGAAAAGACTTTTCAGAGAAGAGGGGAAAGTTATAAATATGCCTTGCGAACTACATATATTTTTTCCGCTCAACAAATCACGATCAAATTGTAATAAACGGTCTTGTTGGGTATCCATCATGCAAATATATTAACAAATCATTATCTAAAACGATGCTAAGTTACTAATTTTCGTTTAGGATAAGGAACAACAAGCACAAATATCATACAAATTAACCCGCCATACAATGTCCAGCCCGCCATTTCCTTGAGAGCCGAGAGTGTAGCTTGTACCTGAATCCGCCCTTTGGTAGATATAGCAGCCATATTGCGGGCTTCCGTTTCGCTTTTTCCCTGATATTTCATTCCTTGCACCGTACCGAGGAAGGAAGCGGAAGCATCAGGATTCAGTAAATCGACATTCTGCGCATAACGGGTGACATAATGTTGCTGCCGTTCCTGCAGCACATTCGAGTAAATTGCTCCCCCGATGCCGGGCCCTAGCACCATACGCACGGTAAGCATGATGCAAATCCAAGTGGAAAGGTATTTGAAAGGCATTCGCTGATTGGCATAAGCTGCTGTCAGAGCATACAAAATCATCATGCCGGTGGCACGAATAATCACTGCATACTTCAAACGTTCGTACATACCGGCTGTCTGTACTTCAAAATACATGAATACTGCCGACAAGGACAAAAAGAAAAATCCAAGGGCAAAAAGATACTTAAAGTGCAGTCCCTTACCGCCCAACACCATAGCCATCACAGCACCGATAGCATAACCTACCATACACCAGTTACCCAATGCAGCATTCTGCAAATTATCGAGACGCATCCCGACACCCGCAAATACATTGACAAACATGGCACTGGAATTAATAATCATCAACAACAGATAAAGCAAAGCGCCCATACGGATTGTACGCAGCTTGAACGCATCCAGCAAAACATAAGGCGACCGGCGAGTGACATCCATATAGAGAAAAATCCCCGCAAAAAGAATACAGGCAGCAGTTGCCCAACGTATAGATTCGTCATCGTACCAGTCGAGCACTTTGCCATAAACCAGCACATAAGTGAGGCACGTAAGTGAAATACAAAAAGCAGTGGTATTGCCGAACTTACGGAAGTTGATGGGAAAGCGCCCCGGGAATTTGTAATTGGGCATAGTGATAAATATGATTAAGATAGAAACCAGCAGAATCCCCATCATAAAATAATACACATATTTCCAATCATATTCAAAGGACAGCCAGGCGGTAAGTGCCGTGCCCGACTGTCCCAGAATCATAAAAAACAGATAAACCGCCGGCTGGCTCACACATCTCTCGATGTCTAGCTTATTCCAACCGGCAGCGTCCTTCGGTTCCAAACCGGGGGTTATGTTGCGGCTGGCTTCCATACCACCGGCATACCAAATTAGTGTAAACAAATTGACCATCATCAATACCATGCGCAAAAAGCCAGTCAACAGACTACAAAGCGCCAACAGAAAAACACTGTCGGTCTTGGCACAGATATAACTGAATACATACATCAACGCAAATCCGGCAATACACATCATCTTTTCCCGGCGCACACATACCAGTTCGTACAAGAACGGAGCAAATGCCGCCATACCGATAGAAGTCACGAAATTGGCAAACTGAATGTGTTCGGAAATAATGCCGAGCCCGCTCATCATTTCTGTACTATTCACCGAATATACCCCACCCACCGTAAGAATCGGCAGAAAGAAGAATAAGAGGATAATAATACCCAGCGGTTTGGGCATCCAGTTATAAAAAGGATAATTTTTAGGATATGAGGGCATTTGTTTAAATACAAGTTACTGTTTACAAATGGTTAATTACATATCACGGATAAGGCAGAAAAAGAAAGTTGCACTAAAGCCGGGCTTTAACCACCACCATCATGCCTGCCGCAAGCCGTTCGTTGTCTTCTTTGGATAAATCGGTAAAATCGATACGCACAGGAATCCGCTGTTGTATCTTCACAAAGTTTCCTGCCGAGTTATCCGTCGGAACCAATGAATATTTGGAGCCCGTTGCTCCCGAAATAGACGTCACCTTTCCCGTAAACTCTTTATCACTAATAGCGTCAACGGTAACAGATACTTCTTGTCCGATATGCAGATTCTCAATCTGTGTCTCCTTATAATTGGCAACAATCCATTTTTGAGTATTAGGAAGAATATACGTAATCGTCTGCCCTGCCGATATGAACTGCCCTTCTTCCAATGAACGACGACCGAGCTTACCGTCACAAGGAGCTATCACAACTGTATAAGAAAGGTTCAGGCGTGCCATCTCGAGTGCCGCCGTTGCCCGCTGAATGGCAGCTTCCGTACTCACACGCCGGTATGATACTTCATCCACGCCGGAGAGAGCGGCTTTTTTCTGTCTTTTCACTGCTTCCAACTTCTTGCGTGTAGCTTCATAATCCGTCACAATCTGTTCAAGCTGGATAGGAGTGGCAGCATTCCGCTTCACCAGATTTTCATACCGTTTCCGGTCTTTCTCCAGTTTAGCCAAACGTACTTCAATCTCGGCAATAGAGGCATCGTAAACAGATGCGGTCGTCTGCGTGGTGTTCAATGTAGCATTGATAACCGTAGCACCAGCTTGCGCATCTTTCAATGCAGCTTCGGCTTCCATTACCCTAATCTTATATTCACGGTCGTCAAGTACCATCAAGGTATCCCCCTTATGCACTTCCTGATGTTCGGTAAAATAAATCTTATCAATATATCCCGAGGCACGCAGGTTGATAGGTGATACATATTGCTCTATCTGCGCGTCGTTACTGGTTTCTGTCTGACTATAATTCAGAAAAAGACAGACCACCTCAACAACTCCCCACACAATAATAGCCACTCCTAAAAAGCTGACTGCAATCTGCCAACGGCGAAGTTTTTTCATCTTCTTCACTTTCTCCTGATGAGTAGCAGAAGGAATATTATTTTCCATTGTTTCCATATTATATGATTCGATTATTAATTGTGTATTATTTGACTAACGATTCTATCTGTCCGGTCAGTTTGAGCAACATCAAGTTAGTGACCCTATAATTATAATGCGCGCTGATATAGTTGTTCTGTGCTTCGCTCATCTGCATTTCATCCTGCAACACTTCGGTCATTGAAGCAATCCCCTCCCGATAGCGGTCGGACGTGACGGCATACACATCCTCGGCCAGCAAATAGTTGTCTTTCTGCTTTTTAAAATTGCGCTGGTTATTCATCAAGTCGTTTACCGCATTCAAATATTGGGTTTGTAGGTTCTTCCGGGCATCCTCCCATGCCAACCTGCGGTTCTCAATGTCAATTTTTGCTTTCCTTATTTTATAAGTCTTATCCAGTCCGTCGAAAATCGGGACACGCAAGGTCAGTCCCAGCCCGTAGGAGCGAAACCAGTGGTTGGACGGCCCGGAATGGAACCAATGGTAGCCTTTATCAGTGTAAGCGGCATACCTCCAACTGCCCGTCAGACTAAGAGAAGGGATATATCCGTTGCTGACCATCCGCTTTTGCCGCTCCGCCAATTCTACCTGCGACTGTGTAAGTTGCAGTTCGTAGAGATTTTCCGACAAGCCGGTCAGAGCCACCGTAGTAATACTGTCGGTATTCACCGGTGTCAATGCAAATTCCTTTTCGGCAGGATAATCCATTATATACTTCAGCATATTGAGTTGCTGCTTCATCATCGCCCGCGCATTGTCATATTGCACCTTCAGGTTTTCGAGATTGATATTTACCCTTTTCAAATCCACTTCCATAGACATTCCGTTATCAAAGAAAGCCCGGGTAATGTCCCGCAATTCTTCCAGACGGACAATATTCGCCTTTATCAATGCTATCTGCTCTGCTGTGACTTGCCCGAGATAATACATCTTGCTGATTTGAAGAATAATATCCTCCCTCGCTTTACCATAAGACAAACGACTGATTTCTTCCATGATTTTAGCAATAGACATGGAAGTATAAAGAGTCTGGTTGAAAAGCGGCATTTGCATTTCCAGTCCAGCATTGGCGGAATGTTGCAACGTCCGGGTTATATTATAGGGAACACCATAAGAGGAGCCGTCCGTTACAGATACCGGCGGATCAAAATTATTATTGTAGCCGGCGGCGGCATTAATCTGAGGTAACAATCTTGCCCGATTCTCAGACACGCCATATTTGCTTTTCTGTATTTCTTTGCGTTTGCTTTCCAACGACAGGTTGTTATCTATACCTATCCGAAGACAGTCTTCCAATGTCAGGGTTTCTACTTCTTGTGTTCTCCCATTTACGAAGAAGAAACCAAAAAAGGTAAAAATGAACAGTAGTCTTTTCATAATATGCGTTCTATAATTGGCTACAAATTTAGCGGGTTACGGCATATGAAGGCTACCCATAATCCGACTCTTTATATTCATATTTTCCTTTTTCAATAAAACAATTTTAGCTACAGGAGTAAGGAAACAACAAAACGGCCCTCTTCGTGAAGAAGAGAGCCGTCCTTATTTGAGAGAACCACCTATAATATTTAGGAGTAGTCCTACTTATTTCATTTCGGGTCTTTTAGCTATCTTGCGCCGTTCCATCCACACCAGAACCATGATTCCGATCAGCAATAGGGCCAATGCCGCGTAAGCAATGCTTTCGGTGACATGGATACTCCGCGGATCAAACCACATTTCAATGGTATGTTCACCGCCAGGCACATTCATCGCACGCAAGATATAGTCTGCACGGGCAATGTCTGCCGGCTGCCCGTCGATTGTCGCCTGCCATCCCGGATAGTATATTTCGGAAAACACCACTACTCCGTCCTTAGGTGAAGAGGTCTTATAAATCAAACGGTTCGGTTCATAGCTAACCAAACGGATAGTAGACAGAGAGTCTTTATAACCTTCCGTCACACCTTTCAGTTGTTCCTTGAATTTCGCATCCACTATGGCAGTTTCTGTCGGAAGGATATCATTCAAGGCATCAATTTCCTCATTCGCATTATTCACGTATTGCACCTTATCTACAAACCAGGCATTACCGTAAGCATACGGATTTTGAACAGGAACAGGTTGTCCTTGTTCTCCGGCAGGGAAGATAAAGTATTTCGTGTTCAGCATATTCAGTACACGGAATTTGGAAGCGTCCACGCTGTCCATCTCCCCCCCGGCAGTAGCCACAGCCTGATAAGTAGCTTGCATCTCAGGAGCGATATGATGGTCGATCATCTCCTGATAACGGCGCAGCTTGGCAGCATGATAGCCACCGACACTTTTATGCCAGTATGACGTATTGTTTTCATTAAATGTATTATTTGGGAAACCTACGAAGTTCAGCACACGGTAGTCCAACGTAGTATCCTGAAGGATTATTTCATCCGCCTGGGTTTTAACGAATGCCTCTGCCTTTTGAGACTTCGGAACAAACAGGTCGTCATGCAAATAACGCTTATTGACAGTCCACATATCTGCCAAACATAGAAGCGCAATACCTGCCAAAGCAAAAGTTGCTTTCAACTTCTTCTGTTGATACAGGAACAAAAGGAAACATCCTACAATGATAATGAAGAAACTGCGCCATGCGTCCGAAGCAATGATTGCTTCACGCATCTCCGTCAGGTTTGTTACAACTGGGGCAAGATGCTCTGCCGGAAGCCCTTGCTGCAAAGCAGCCATCTCTTGTGCCGTAACGAAACCGGAGAAGAAAGCACCCGGAGCAACAGCCAAAAGCAATGCAACACCGGCTGTAAGCACCAAAGTCACAATTACCCCCGTACGGTTCTCTTTCAATTTCAAGATTTCCGGTTTACAGAATATCTCCTTCAAAGCAAAAATAGCCAATAAAGGAATAGTAAATTCGGCAATCACCAGAATGGAAGATACGGCACGAAACTTATTATACATCGGAATATAATCTATGAAGAAATCCGTCAGCCCCATGAAGTTCTTTCCCCAAGAAAGCAGGATAGAGAAAATAGTGGCTCCCAACAACGCCCATTTGAGCGGTCCTTTTACCACAAAGCAGCCCAAAATAAACAGGAACATGACAAATGCCCCTACATATACGGGGCCGGCAGTCCACGGCTGGTCACCAAAATACTGCGGAAACTGCGAATAGATATTGCCATACATCGGGTTCGCCTTTGCCATAGCGGCTTCGCTCTGCGACAAAGTAGCCGATGATGCCCCGCCTTTTACATTCGGAACCAGTAAAGTCAATGTTTCGCCAATTCCGTAACTCCAGTTCGTAATATAATCACGGTCCAACCCGCCACTTGTCTGACTGGCAGCAGGCCCTTCCTGTTTTAACTCGCTTTTGCCGCGCATTGTCTCTTTGCTATACTCATACGTATGGTACAGGTTGGAAATATTGATGCACACTCCCACCACGGCAGCCAATGCCAAAACCGCGCTGGCTTTGAAGAAATGCGGCAATTCCTTCTTCTTATAAGCATCTTCAAAATAAGCCCCTACAATAAACAGGATAACAAACATGAAGTAATAGCTCATCTGTATGTGGTTGGACTGAATCTGAAGAGCGATGAACAAAGCTGTGACAATTCCACCCAACAGGTATTTCTTCCGATATGCCAGGACAACACCCGCAATCGTAGGCGGAATATAAGCCAATGTCACAAATTTCCAGATATGCCCCGCCGGTATAAGGATAAAGAAATAGGAAGAGAAAGCCCATATAATTCCGCCTAATCCGGCAAGCCATGCCGAAATGCCGAACGCCCGCAAGAGAATATAGAATCCGAACATCATGATAAAGGTCAGCACCACATAGTCAGGCAAGTAAAGCCGATACACTTTTTCGATCCAGCTCAGCGCTTTCGTCGAGTTGTAACTCGGAGCCATCTGATAGGTAGGCATACCGCCAAAGATAGCATTCGTCCAGCGTGTGCGCTCTCCGGTACGGTCTTGATACTCTTTCGATTCCTGTCCGGCACCTACTCCGGCTACAGAATCATGCTGGAACAAAATACGGCCCTCAATGTCAGCCGGAAAGAAATAAGCAAAAGAAAGAATTATAAAAGCCAGGATGGCGATTAAGTCGGGAAGGAGTTTCTTCATATAATTAAGAATTGAGAATTGAGAATTGATAACTGGAAATTGAGAACCATCACACTTCAAACCGCGCGGCTAATTCTCAACTCTCAATTTTCAATTCTCAATTTAATTAATATCTATAATGGTCGGCCTTATAAGGTCCGTCTACAGATACACCTATATAAGCAGCCTGTTCAGGAGTCAGTTTTGTCAGCTTTACACCTATCTTTTCAAGATGCAGGCGGGCCACTTCTTCGTCCAGGTGCTTCGGCAGACGATATACATCGACTTCATATTTCTTGTTGAACAACTCGATCTGAGCCAATGTCTGGTTCGTAAATGAGTTACTCATCACGAATGACGGGTGCCCCGTCGCACAGCCGAGGTTCACAAGACGACCGTCGGCAAGCAGAATGATACTATGCCCGTCAGGGAAATAATAGCGATCTACCTGCGGCTTGATGTTCACACATTTGATGCCCGGATAACGCTTCAAGGCATCCACCTGGATTTCATTATCGAAGTGACCGATATTGCAGACGATAACCTGGTCTTTCATTTTCTCCATATGGTCGATACGGATAATATCAATATTACCGGTAGTAGTCACGAAAATGTTGCCTTCAGTGCAAGCATCTTCCATCGTCACCACTTCAAAACCTTCCATAGCAGCCTGTAAAGCGCAAATCGGGTCAACCTCCGTCACCAGTACACGTGCTCCATAAGAACGCATGGAATGGGAACAACCTTTACCCACATCGCCATAGCCACATACCACAACGACTTTTCCGGCAATCATTACGTCTGTTGCGCGCTTAATGCCGTCAGCCAACGATTCACGGCAGCCATACAAGTTGTCGAACTTAGATTTTGTTACCGAGTCGTTCACATTAAATGCCGGGAACAGCAGTTTGCCTTCTTCCTGCATCTGATACAGACGGTGTACGCCTGTTGTCGTCTCTTCGGACACACCACGCATTTCTTCAGCTACACGATGCCAACGTGTTTTATCTTCCGCCAGCACCTTCTTCAGGATGGCATTCAATTCTATTTCGTCCTCGGCATGTACTTCTTTGTCCAATACTGCCGCATTATTCTCCGCATCATAACCTACGTGAATCATCATCGTAGCGTCACCACCGTCGTCCACAATCACATTCGGTCCTTTACCATCAGCAAAGCTCAATGCCTGCAAAGTGCACCACCAGTAATCGGCAAGTGTCTCACCCTTCCAGGCAAACACAGGCACGCCTGAAGCAGCAATAGCCGCAGCAGCATGGTCTTGCGTTGAATATATATTACAAGAGCACCAACGTACTTCAGCTCCCAGGGCTACCAGTGTTTCAATCAACACGGCTGTCTGAATAGTCATGTGCAACGAGCCCATGATACGGGCGCCTTTTAACGGTTTGGATTCTCCATACTTTTCGCGAAGAGCCATCAGGCCGGGCATTTCTTTTTCTGCCAAATCGATTTCCTTGCGTCCAAAATCAGCAAGCGTAATATCTGCCACTTTATAAGGCAGAGTAGAGAATAATTCTGTAGACATATTGTAAATCATTTAATATATAATTGGTACAAAGATAGAACATTCTGATTAGTAGGGCAAAAGCTATCCGTTTTTTTTATATTATAATAACTAGGAAGGTCATCCCGTTTGTCAAAATTATGTATTATATTTACAACAGATAAAACAGTTTATACAACATTTAGTAAATAGTAGTAAACCCTCTATGCGAAACTACGACAACAAAACAAGAGAAGAATTATTAAAAAAAATAGAACAATTAGAAAAGAAGATAGTCGGGCTCTCCAAATTACTCATTTATGCGGAATCAGCAGAGGATAAAAGCCAATACGCCGAGATTATAGAAAAGACAAACGGTGGATAGCTTTTACCATATAGCCATCCACCGTTAATTTTATCTATGCACTATCATTTCTTTGCAACCGGCGTACTCAGCATTTCTTTATATTTTGCCGGATCATTCAGAATCTTCACCGCTTCTTTCAGTCCATCGTCATCCTTCAACTGCTGTATGATATTGCCACGTTGATAGTAGTAACGTCTGATAATCTCAGAAGCAATCATTTTCTTTATATCCCCGGAGAAATAATCCAAGTCGCGATCCAAGTCATGATTCAGTTTCTTCTCGAGTGCCTTGAACTCTTCGGAAGCGTCTTTCATATAGCCTTCAAATTCAGCAGCTTCCTTCAAGGTTTTCAGAATCTTCTCGCTCTGCTGGTCGTATTTGAAGTCGGCTTTCTTCACCAATGCTTTAAAAGCATTATAATCTGCGTCCGTTACTTCAAACTTCTCAGGAGCCACGATGGTAGGATGATTCAGGCAATATTGAGTGGCATAATCGAAAATCAGGTTGTCACGTACCAAATAGAACAAAATGTTCGGCAACTTTTCCTGCTTGACAATAACATCCGGCATCACACCACCGCCATCGCGCACTTCACGCCCTGCCGCTGTATGGAACACCTTGGTCAAGCTGTCCGGAATAGCGCCTACACTTCCGTCTTCATTGCGATGCTTATAGTCGATAGCCTGCACGCAACGTCCGCTCGGAATGTAATATTTGGAAGTAGTCACCTTCATCATTCCGCCATAAGGCAAGGAACGGGGGACCTGTACCAATCCTTTTCCAAAAGTACGGTTGCCGACAATCACTGCACGGTCAAGATCCTGCAAAGAACCCGACAGAATTTCGGAAGCGGAAGCCGTACCGCTATTTACCAACACGGCAATCGGAATATCCAAATCCAACGGTTCACGTAAAGTCTTATAAGTATTACTAGCCTGTTTGATTTTACCTTTTGTCGTAACAATCACTTTTCCGCGTGGCAGGAAATAGTTGGCTATTTCCACAGCCTCATCCAGTAAACCACCACCATTATTCCGAAGGTCGATTACTAATGAAGTAGCTCCCTTTTTCTTCAAATCAAGAAATGCCTTCTTGAAATCTTTCGAGGGATTGCCGGAGAAAGTACTTAGATTAATATACCCTACATGATTATCCAATACATCAGCATAAGGAATCGCAGGCGTCTGGATAGATTCACGTACAATCGTGAATTCTATCGGCGTACGCTCGCCTTTAGCATTCGGACGTTCAACTTTCAGTTTAAAACTCGTACCTGCCTGTCCGCGCAACATTTGGCTGACTTCCCCATTATTCTTACCAGCAAGGTCCACACCGTCAATCTCCATCAAAACATCCCCGGCTTTCAATCCAGCCTTCGCTGCCGGCGTCCCTTCAAACGGTTCGGCAATCATGGAGCGTTTCAGCTTTGTATTATAAGTAATAAGGGAACCAATTCCGCCAAAGCTACCTTTCACCATCTGTTCCAACTCACTCTGGTCTTCTTCCGGATAATATTCAGTATAAGGGTCCAGCGAATAAAGCATATTGTCAATGCCTTCCCGGATTGTCTTGTTCGGGTCGATCGTGTCTACGTAGAACATATCCAGTTCCTTCACCATCGCATTGAATATATCCAGATTTTTGGCAATCTGGAAATTGCGGTCGTCGCCACTCTTGAAACTAAAGAAAGCTACGATAGCCGCAACAGCCACTACAACAAGAGCTACCCGCCCATTCAGCAATTTTTTCATACTTCTTTTCCTATAAATGAGTTGTAAAAGTAACTCAATCCCTGGTTATTCCGCCAGAATCCTGTTAATATTTAACTTAATTTCATCCCAACATTCCTCCGGCATTGTTGTTCCGATTACCTGGATAACATTTCCCGAGAGAATAGAACCTATTTTAGCACACTTCTCCAGCGAATATCCACACGTCAAACCATATAAAAAACCGGAAGCAAAATAGTCACCCGCACCGGTGGTATCCACCACTTTCCTAACCGGGATAGCGGAAACTTTAATTTCTTCCGTACCCTTGCGAATATAAGAGCCGCTTGCGCCCACCTTTACGATAGCAATGCTGCATTTCTTGGCAATGATTCCCAAAGCCTCTTCCGGTTCCTTGCCTGTAAACGCTTTCGCCTCTTCCTCATTCGCAAAAACAATATCTACATACTTATTTATTAATAAGGAGAAAAATTCCAGATCATTCGCCACAATATTATAGCTTGCCATGTCAAGGCAGATCTGCAAACCCGCTTCTTTCGCCAATTCAATGGCATGAAGAATCATTTCGTGGTCTTGAACCAAGTATCCTTCTATAAACAGGTATGCATACCCTTTAAACATCTCGAGAGTCAGGTCTTCCGCTTTCAAAGAAGCGGCCGCGCCCAGATAAGTTCCGAAAGTACGTTCCCCGTCCGGCGAAATAAAAGTGGACGCAACTCCGGAAGGCAACTGTTCCGAGAGTAATAATTTGTCTTCAATCTTATTTTTCTGCAGATTTTCACGAAAAAATTCTCCATAATTATCATTTCCCACTTTTCCGATAAATCCTGTTCCGGCACCCAAACAAGCCAGTCCGAGGATGGCATTTCCTGCCGATCCGCCTGTTGCCAAATGGGTTTTCATCTGTGAAAATTTTGCGTTAATCTGTTGTAGCTTAGCGTCATCGATGAGCTGCATGCTTCCTTTGGGTAAACCCATTTCATCCAAAAGAGTATCATCCTTCAGGGTTGCGAGTACGTCTACCAGGGCGTTGCCCAATCCTATTATTTTGTCCATTTCAAATATTTTTTTTGCAAAGATATTGCATATTTCAAAAAAACCTACTACTTTTGCATCGCAATTGAGAAAAACATTCTTCCTTAGCTCAGTCGGTTAGAGCATCTGACTGTTAATCAGAGGGTCCTTGGTTCAAGTCCAAGAGGAAGAGCAAAGTTCAAAATCTCAGTTGCAAACATTCTTCCTTAGCTCAGTCGGTTAGAGCATCTGACTGTTAATCAGAGGGTCCTTGGTTCAAGTCCAAGAGGAAGAGCAAAAAAAGAAGCCACCTAAGAGGGTGGCTTTTTTATTTGGTATCAATCGTATTCGTTGCAAGAAAATACAAGCTGATATATTCAGATTCTCATTTAATGCTTATCTTTGTCTATATTTCATTTACAAAACAGCCGTATATCATGGAAATGAATTTCAGAAGATACCCGATAGGAATACAGAATTTCGAACAGTTGCGCAATGGAAATTACGTATATGTGGATAAGACGTCCCTAGTTTATAAATTGGCGAACACCAATACAACTTATTTTCTGAGCCGTCCCCGACGTTTTGGGAAAAGTTTGCTGGTATCCACACTCGAAGCTTATTTCCAAGGAAAGAAAGAATTATTCAACGGACTGGCAATGGAAACTCTGGAGAAGGAATGGACAGTGTATCCGGTGCTGCATATAGATTTCAGTATAAGCAAATATACTACTTCCGATATGCTGACTGCTGTAATTAACCGCCAATTACTCCTTTGGGAGAAATTATACAGTCGGGAAGAAGGAGATACGACTTTCAGTTTACGCTTTGAAGGGATTATCCGCCGCGCTTATGAGCAGACGGGAAAGCAAGTAGTTATATTGATAGACGAATACGATTCGCCGATGCTGGACAGCAACAATAATGAAGAAGTTCAAGCGGAAATCCGCAATATAATGCGGGATTTTTTCAGTCCTCTCAAGGGAGCCGGGCAATATCTCCGTCTGTTGTTCCTGACAGGCATCAGCAAATTCAGCCAAATGAGTATTTTCAGCGAACTGAATAATCTGCAAAATATCAGTATGCGAGATGATTTCAGTGCGATTTGCGGCATCACAGAAGAAGAGTTGCGCTCCCAATTGCAATTTGATATCGAACAGATGGCTCAAGCCAACAACGAAACGTATGAAGAAGCTTGCGCACATTTAAAACTGCAATATGATGGTTATCATTTCAGTGAAAATAGTGAAGATATTTACAATCCCTTTAGTTTAATCAATGCATTTGCACAAAAGAAATATGCGAATTTCTGGTTTTCTACCGGCACTCCTACTTTCTTAATAGACCTTCTGCAAGAAAGCGACTTCGATATCCGGAATTTGGATGCCACTACTGCCACAGCGGAACAGTTCGACGCCCCCAGTAATAGAATTACCGACCCGCTTCCGGTACTCTATCAAAGCGGTTATCTTACTATAAAAGGCTACGATCCGGATTTTGAATCCTATACATTGGGGTATCCCAACAAAGAGGTGAGAAAAGGTTTTATAGAGTCTCTCATGCCTGCCTATGTACATTTGCCTGCACGCGAGAACACATTTTATGTAATATCGTTCATCAAAGACTTACGTGTCGGGAAATTGAATGAATGTCTGGAAAGAATGAAATCTTTCTTCGCTTCTATCCCCAATAAACTAAACAATAAAGAAGAAAAACATTATCAGACTATCTTCTATCTGTTTTTCCGTCTGATGGGGCAATATATAGATGTGGAAGTAGATACGGCCATCGGAAGAGCGGATGCAGTTGTGAAAATGCAAGATGCCGTTTACGTATTTGAATTCAAAGTGGATGGCACACCGGAAGAGGCATTAGCACAGATTAACAGTAAGGGTTATGCCATTCCTTATCAGGCAGGGAGTTTGAAAGTAATTAAAATCGGTGTCAACTTTGACAGTGCGACAAGAACCATAGGAGACTGGAAGATTGAATAACTAATACACTGATTACAAGACATTAGCCCTGCCCTTATTTTCTCAAACTTTTTTCAAAACTATGAGAAAAGTTTCTCACCACGATGAGAAAAAATACTCATCGCTATGAGAAAATATTCCCATGGTGATGAGAATTAATTCTCATCACCATGAGTATTTTCCGCACTTATCTACCAATCATATTTGTCTATATAATCATCAAATACAGGCTTGGACTTAATTCCGTGTTTGCAGAAAATAGCGGCTATTTGCTCCTGTTCAACCGGATGCAACAGCCGTTCTTTATTAAGGATACGATAATACATACTGCGTCCCATCAATGAATATATTTCTTTGTGTATAGCAATGGCCGTAGCGTGGGGAATGTCATCCAGCAAATGACTCATCCCGGCGGCAAAGTGTGTAGTCTCATTCAATTTAAAGAAGTCACAATTATTTTCATTCCCTGCTATATGTTGCGGATTGACTGTCGTATAGTAAGGAAGTTTTTGTGAAATATCGAGCGCAACCTGATACCGAAGACATTTGCCACGACGAGGACATTTATCGTGATTGCAATATAAGAAACTTTTAGGGACGTTACTGTAACCAATCTTGTTATTCATAAATACATTGTTTTTTAAACCTATTTAGATACTATCTTATCTATACTTGGCAAGATTATTCCGCCATCGCCAACGTCAGCACGCTAATCCGTATTCCTTCTATAGCAGTCAGACAAGACGCACATTCCACGGTAGTGGCCCCGGTAGTCAACACATCATCTACAATCAGAACATGCTTTCCGGTCAGAGATTCCGCATGATACAACTCAAAGATTCCTTCCACATTCTCCCAACGCTCCAGAGAGGACTTACGTGTCTGTGTCTCCGTATTCTTTCGGCGCACTACAGATTCCGTGTCTATAGAAATTCCTGTCACAGCGGAAATCCCCCGGGCTATCCATTCGCTTTGATTATAACCACGAATCTGCTGTTTCTTTTTGTGCAACGGCACGGGAAGTATTACATCCACCCCTTCAAAGAAACCGGACTCCAGCAATTCGGCTGCCATATAACGCCCCATGATTGCCCCGATGCCTTTTTGTCCGCCGTATTTGAGTTGGTGTAGAATTTGCCGGAAGTCACTTCCTTTCCGGTAAAAGAAGAAAGAAGTGGCTCGTTCCAAGGGAATTTTTCCCCAAAACTGTTTCTCTACGGGATTGTCTTTTCGAAGATGGTAATCTGTGCGTGGGAGATTGATATTGCACATTGTGCAAAGACATTCTTCACCTTTCGCCAACGGTCTGCCACAAACTATGCAGCAATGGGGAAAGAATAAGGATAAGAATGAACCAAGCCAGTCTTTTATAAGGAGTGTGTGTTTCATAATAACAGTAAGGAATTAATAAGGAGATATTTTTTCTACATATCTAATGGGGGAACTTCCGCCAAAAGTTTCTGAAATAAAGGATGCAGGTGTCCGTTCGTAGCTATGATATGGTGCCCTTCAATAAAATGCTCTTCACCATAGAAATTGGTTACGCGTCCGCCCGCTTCCTGCACAATCAAAGCTGCCGCGGAATAATCCCATTTACCTAGAAAGGCTTCCGCCCAGGCATCAAAACGTCCGATAGCTACATAGCAGATTGCGGCAGCGGCTGAACCATTCATACGGATACCGCCCACCACTCCATACAACTTATCTATCAGATGGAGAGCTGTCTGTTTATATTGCAGATGATTATAAGGCAATTCCGTGATAACGAACGCATCTTTTGCATCCTGAATAGCAGAGACATGAATTTGTTCACCATTCATAAAGGCTTTCCCACCTTTCCAGGCATAAAAACATTCATCCCGGCAAACTTCATAAACGACACCCAAAAGAAGTTCGGTGCGGTTACGCAAAGCAATACATACACAGTAGGGAGCCTCATCGTGGATATAGTTCGTGGTTCCATCCAACGGGTCAATCACCCAGCAATACGGTTCATCCCGATAGGTGGCAGAGCCTTCTTCAGTTATAAATCCCGCTTCGGGAAGCAAGGCAGAAAGAGCCTTCACCACTCGCACTTCGGATTCTTTGTCTACATAAGACACGTAATCATGCGCATGCTTCTCTTCAACACGTTCACGGCGGAAGTTCTTCCGTTCTTCTCTCAAAAAATGTCCGGCGTCAGTTGCAATGCGGCATACTTCGGCTGTAAGTTGTTTCAAATCTAACATTTCTATCTATTGTAATTTAGGCTACCCACAAATCCATGCCAAAATTATTACTTTTTTGATAGAAATAAGAGTTTTATCTGAAAAAGATAGGAATTTTCAACGGTTCATCCTTTTATTCACTTTTGCACTGCCGAGGTAATGATTCTTGGAGTTACTTTTCCAATCCTATGCCCGGCTATTTTTGAGGTATATTATAAAGCAAAGAACAAGGAATCGGGAAAGGAACTTCTGAATAAATCCATTCCATGTAAAAGAAAATACAGGCTGATATATTCATATTCTCATTTAATGCTTATCTTTGTCTATATTTCATTTACAAAACAGCCGTATATCATGGAAATGAATTTCAGAAGATACCCGATAGGAATACAAAATTTCGAACAATTGCGTACTGACAATTACGTATATGTAGATAAAACGCCCTTAGTTTATAAATTGGCGAATACCAATACAACTTATTTTCTGAGCCGCCCCCGACGTTTTGGAAAAAGTCTGTTGGTATCCACACTCGAGGCATATTTTCAGGGAAAGAAAGAATTGTTCACCGGGCTGGCAATGGAAACTCTGGAAAAGGAATGGACAGTGTATCCGGTGTTGCATATAGATTTCAGTATAAGCAAATATGTAGTTGCCAGCAGTTTATGTGCATATCTTCATTATCAATTGGCTCTTTGGGAAAAGGTATATGGAAAATCTGAAGATGAAGGAACATTCAGTCTTCGCTTCGGTGGCGTCATCCGCCGTGCTTATGAACAGACAGGAAAGCGGGTTGTGATATTGATTGACGAATACGATTCACCGATGCTGGACAGCAACAATAACGAAGAAGTTCAATCGGAAATCCGGAATATTATGCGGGACTTTTTCAGCCCTCTCAAAAGTCAAGGGCAATATTTACGCTTCCTATTCTTAACAGGTATCAGTAAATTCAGCCAGATGAGTATTTTCAGCGAACTGAATAATCTGCAAAATATCAGTATGTGGGATGAATATAGTGCGATTTGCGGCATCACAGAAGAAGAATTGCGTTCTCAAATGCAAATTGATATCGAACAGATAGCACAGGCTAACAGCGAAACATATGAAGAAGCCTGCGCGCATTTAAAACAACAATATGACGGTTATCATTTTAGTGAAAATAGTGAAGATATTTACAACCCCTTTAGTTTAATCAATGCATTTGCACAAAAGAAATATGCGAATTTCTGGTTCTCAACCGGAACCCCTACATTCCTGATAGACCTTCTGCAAGAAAGCGACTTTGATATACGCGATTTGGATGCCACTACTGCCACAGCGGAACAGTTTGACGCCCCCAGTAATAGAATTACCGACCCGCTTCCGGTGCTCTACCAGAGCGGTTATCTCACCATAAAAGGTTACGACCCGAATTTTCAAGCCTATACATTGGGATATCCCAACAAAGAGGTAAGGAAAGGGTTTATCGAATCTCTCATGCCTGCCTATGTACATTTGCCTGCACGCGAAAATACATTCTATGTCATATCGTTTATCAAAGACTTACGTGCCGGGAAATTGAACGAATGCCTGGAAAGGATGAAATCTTTCTTCGCTTCCATCCCTAACAAACTAAACAATAAAGAAGAGAAACATTATCAGACTATCTTCTATCTGTTTTTCCGCTTGATGGGGCAATATATAGATGTGGAAGTAGACACAGCTATCGGTAGAGCCGATGCAGTCGTCAAGATGCAAGATGCCATTTACGTCTTTGAATTCAAGGTGGACGGGACACCAGAAGAGGCGTTGGCACAGATTAACAGTAAGGGGTATGCCATTCCTTATCAGGCTGGGAGTTTGAAAGTAATTAAAATCGGTGTCAACTTTGACAGTGCTACAAGAACCATAGGCGACTGGAAGATTGAAGAATAATATTCTTGTTTGATGCACCAATCAGTTTCTTTCTCCGAAAAAAGTAATAACTTTGAGTGCATAAACTAATCCGTCCGGCTATAGGCGACCTTTCGTCCGCCTATAGGCAAACGCAAGATTACCTATAGGCGAATTTTCGTATGACTATAGGCGGACGAATTCGTCTATGAAGAAAGAAGAATTATTTATAGAACAAAAAAGAACAAATGTAGCTATGAGCGTCTATTACGATTTATACACAAGCGGAAATCCGCAAAAACACGATGAACAGCAACCACTTTACGCGCGGGTCATTCCCTCAGGAACCATCGACGCCAAGAAGTTTGTCGAAATGGTATCAAAAGCAAACGGGTTCAGCGAGGCAACCATAGAAGGCTGTCTGCAAGCAGTCACGAATGAACTGCAACATTGGCTCTCCCAAGGTTGGACAGTAGAAGTTGGTGAACTAGGACATTTCTCCTTATCACTGAAATGTGAACGTCCGGTAATGGAGAAAAAGGAAATCCGTTCTCCTTCTATCCATTTAAATAAGGTAAACTTACGTATCAACAAAAAGTTCCGCGAAAGTCTGGAGCCTTTACAACTGGAACGTATGGAATCACCTTATCGGTCTAATAATAATCTTACCGAAAATGAATGCCGTACACGATTGATACAACATATAAACGAACAAGGTTGCATCACCCGCTCCGATTTCATGAGATTAACAGGAATCAGCCGGAACAAGGCTATCGAATTACTCAAAGAGTATCAGGAAGAGGGAATTATCCGGAAATATGGCGGTGGCAAGACAGTGGTATATTTGAAAATATGAGAAAAAGGGATATTTATAAAATGCCATATTCATATGCTACAAGATATTAGACACCATGGTTTCCCCTCTTTTCAAAAAAGAGGGGAATTGAGCAACTCAAACTTCTATCGAACTGACGTTATATTGTTATCTGTATTACTCAAAATTCGGTCCATACTTTAACCAATGCACCATTGCCCAATCTTGGTCATTGGCAAACGGATCATAAAAGTGGGCTTTTTGCCCGTTTACTTTATTCGGATAAATAAAAGCACAACTTCCTCTTCCATCTTCGGAAAACAGGCAGAAATTATTTCGGAAAATATTTAAAGCCCGCTCTGCATATTCCTGTTTTCCTGTGGCTTTTGCATAAAGACGAAAAGCAATGCCTGACAAGGTACTCCAATAATGAGGGAAAGTATCTCCCCAAATCTGATCTTTCCCAAACCAATAACCATCCCAATGACGGATAGCGATATCATTAAGGTGGAAACTAGGCTGTTTTCCTCCAAATGATTCTAATAAAGGAAGTTGACTTTCGGCTCCTTTCAGATATCTTTTATTCCCAGTGAGCATATATACATTCAGCAAATGTATAATGGATGGTCCTACAATACTCTGCTCATAATTTACTTCGAAAGTCGGATAATTGGGACCATTCTCATAGAATACATCCGCCATCAATTTAAAATCATTCAGTAAGGTGTCTGCTTCGGCTGTAAAATTATTATCTTTCAGAAGAGTATATCCGTAAGTGGGGACACCAATACAATAAAAATCATGATTAAAATAACGGACTAATGCGCGCAATGTACCATATCCATCTTTCAGATACTGTCTGTCACCCGTCGCACGAAACATGGTAAACCAAAAATCGGCAACCCACGGATAGTTGTATCCACGATTATAGCTTTGGAAGTCCACGGTAGAATTAGTGGTATAATCCGCTCTTTGAATACGGCGAACAAATGATACATAGCTATTCAAAGCATCCTTCACTTTTTTGTCGGAAGTGTATTGATACTGCAAAGCTAGAAGAATCCCCATAGCCACTCTTTCTCTCGCCTCATCACAATCAGCTCGCTCCTGACCACTCTCTCCATTGATATAAAGAGACTCGGTATCATTATCATAAACAATGAAAGCACCGTTTCTAGGATCACCCGACTTAATGAATTGCTGATGTTCAGCAATAAAGCGACAACGACGGTTTATTAAACTATCAAAATTGCTAACAGTAAGACATTCTACCGAAGTCTTTTTCCCATCATCATACGACAATGTAAAAATCTGCTCTCCGGGGGCATTTAACGTGGTAGTGTAATTTATATTGTCACCATTCACTTCTGCCACTTCTTTGTTATTAAGCAACAGTTTACCTTTCAATGAAGGGAAATTACTTTTAAATGAAACAGTCACTTCTTCACCTTCTTCGACTACATAGCGATTTGCTGTAGCTATAATCAGACCATTTCCAATAGCTTTTGTCTGAAAATCATTCCAATTATCAGCAGACAGAAGCAGCCATTGTATAGTATAGCATTCTCCTGGTTTCAGAATCTTGTTTTCCGGATTAAGCTGAAAAACACCGCGAAAGTTGGAACCGCCGGTTTTCTCTGACCGTTCGCTTATTTCATAGCCTTCAACAGCTCCTTTCTGCAAAATCAGGCCTAGTCCACCCGGTGCTCCACTCATCCGTGTGCAATAGACATATGCATCATTTCCACCTGTCCATATATGAGCATTGCAACGAGCGTTATAACAAGTTCTGGCATCCGGATAATTATCATTAAAAGGTGTATTGATAGCTATCTCCTGCAAGCTTGCATTTTCCTTTCCTGTATTGGCAAATTCATAAGATTCGACTAAATTCCCGTCTTCGTTCCATGTTCGGACTACGGTTATTTCAATGTTCTCTACTTGATATTTCACAGTCATCCGATTAGCCGTACTATCTTTTTCCTTCGGAGTACTCCAAAAATATTTGGTACCATTTATCCAGAAATGCCCCAATCCCCATCCGCATCGAGAGTCCACCCATTCATATTGAGTCCCATCAGCACAAAGGATCCAGTTTATTGAGGTATCATTTGCCATATAAAGTCCGTTCAACGCCCCTGTTTGAGTATCGGCTCTGAAAATTATGTTTTTAGAATGACTGCAACTACCTAATGCAATTAATATCAAAGATGATGCAGTGTACAAAAGATGTTTCATGATATTTCTCATATTTAGTTCCTGTTTAAAAATGATTGAAATAAAAGATTAAGAAGGTTTCTGTGCAATAAATCCAGTTGTTTTGTGGAACGGCACACCATAGGCCCATTCCGTGTTTTATCTTGTCCGAAGCAAATACCAGCTTTCTATAATCGGCAAATTCTTTCAACCGGACGGCATCCGCTTCACTGATAAGCCCCCGTTTATCCGACAGGATAGCATGAAAGCTGTCAGATCTATTCATTGCGGACACTTCTAATGACAACACGCAAAGTACCGCCACTAAGCAGCTATTTAATAAAAGTTTTCTCATCTTTATTCGATATTACATATTATTCTCACCATAAGTCATTTTCACGTTCAGGGAAGTATGGTTATTCACGGGTACTTCCAGTTTCAGGTATCCTTTCTTTTCAAAGACCAGAATGTCGCTTGCGGATACACGTACCTTGTATCTCCCTTTTGAATCGGTTCGTCCCAATTCACGTCCGGAAGTTTTTGAATGAATGGAAACACCGTCTATCAATGTAGCCTGCACATCTCTGACAGTGCCGCTTACGGTTATCTCTTTTCCGGCTGACGCGGATTTGGTTATGGAAGATGCCGGAAGATTGTCCGCGACGGAAACGGGTTGTCCGTCTACTCCAACAAGCTGTCCGTTCGCTCCGATATGAATAGTCTGCTTTAGCAAGATGCGGTCGGAAGCGGTTCCCAATTGCAGTTCAAACGCACCGGGTTCTATCAGTCTCCTACCGTCTTCCAAGGTAAGGGAAAGTTCGGCAACCGGGAAGCTGAGAACGACTTCCCTAGTCTCTCCCGGTTGCAATTCAACTTTCATAAATGCGCGCAGTTGTTTTATGGGGGTCACAACCGAACTTACTTGGTCGCGCACATAAAGTTGAATAACTTCTTTCCCTGTTCTTTTTCCTGTATTCCGGATTTGTGCCTTTACGCGGATGGAATCATGTTCCAAAGCGGCCGTCATCTTCTCCAAAGCAAAAGTGGTATAACTCAATCCATGTCCGAACGTCCACAAAGATGCGGGAGACGAAAAGACATAATCCCTGCCGGGGGCTTCATAACTGCCCGGCTTCTTATAAAAGCCTTTGTCGGAAGGCAAATGGTTGTAATAAGCCGGCAGATGCCCTACGCTCTGGGGAAAGGAGAAAACCAGTTTTCCCGACGGATTCACTTTCCCGAAAAGAATATCGGCTATGGAGTTGCCCGCCTGTTCTCCTGCATACCATTGTGCAAGAATGGCTGGAATATGTTCTTTTTCCCAGGGGATACAAAAGGGTTTGCCGGCTACAAGTACCAACACTACCGGTTTTCCTGTTTCGTAGACCGCACGGATAAGCTCGCTCTGCGCTCCCGTCAGTTGAAGGTCGTGCAGGTCAAAGCCTTCTCCACAGTTCACCTGGTTATAATCACGCGCCAACGATGCACTGGAACTGCCGCAGAAGAGCAGGGCTACATCACTTCGAGAAGCAATCTCCACCGCTTCGGAAATAGCCGAAGTATCTTTGGACATCATACTGCATCCACGGGCATAACGGACGGTAGCCTTGTCGCCCACCAGCCGCTTTATCCCTTCCAACGGGGTGACGCCATCCTTATTGTCCCGGCTCCATGTGTAATCACCGAACTGCACCTGTGCGGCATTCGGCCCGATGACTGCAATCGAACGAATCCGGTCGAGATTCAACGGCAATAATCCGTTTTCGTTTTTCAGCAATACGGTAGACTCATCCGCTATCTTACGGGACAAGGCGACGCTTTCCGCATCATGCATTTCCTGTTTGCCGAACTTCTCTCCATACGGGTCTTCAAACAAGCCTGCCGCAAACTTGGCAGTAAGCACCCGGCGTACTGCCTCATCAATCACCTTTATATCCATCTGCCCCTTTTCAACCAGTTCTTTCAGATAGGGATAACATTCGCTGGAAGCCTCTACGTCCAGTCCCGCACTGATGGACTGCACAGCGCACTCTGCCGGACTGTCGGCTGTATGATGAAAGTTCTGCAACATCTCAATCGCGCCCCAGTCGGAATAGACATATCCCTTAAAGCCCCATTGCTTCCGCAGAATATCGGTCAGCAGATAGCGAGAAGCGGAGTTGGGGACACGGTTCCAGGAGTTGTAAGTGGACATCACAGCCATGACAGGCAACCGGGTAACTACCATTTCAAACGGTTTCAGATATACATCGTGCAAGTCTCTCACCCCACATTCTACGGACGCGAGGTTCAGCCCGCCCAACGGATTGCCATGAGGGCCGAAATGCTTCAGCATCGGAGAAATGCCATTATCCAAATAACCGCTTGTCTCCGCACAAGCGAATACCCCGCAAAGGAAAGGGTCTTCCCCATAGGATTCTTCCACCCGTCCCCAACGCAAATCGCGGACTACATCAATGCAGGGAGCCAATACCTGACGCATCCCCTGCGCATGAAGGTCACGCGATGTAGAGGCTGCCTTCTGATAAGCCAGCGTCGGGTTGAAGGTACTTCCCAACGCTATATTCTGAGGATATATAGTGGAACCTTCGTGGGCGGAACCATGCAGGGACTCCGCTACGGTAAATACAGGAATTCCCAGCCGGGTGTGCTCTATCATATACTTCTGTATGAGCCGCATATTCTTGCTGCAATTCTCCCCTGTCAACGGGAAACCTTCTACAAATCCCCAGCCGATATTCCCAGCAAAGGCGGAGAGCTTCTTTTCGTCCAACGTCTGTCCGTCGAATATATTCCAAGAATGTATATGGCGGATTTGGGCTATTTTCTCTTCGAGCGTCATCCGGCGCAACAGGTCTTCCACTCTTTCGCCAGTGGGCAGAGAGGCATTCTTATAAGGATATGCCTGTCCCCTTGCAACCGAGAAAGGAAATAAGAACAATAATAATGCTAACAACGGGTATTTGATGTAGTGTTTCATCTGTTTTCTATTACAGGTTAATGTCAGTTTTTCAATGGTTTCAATGAGATAATATCAATGTATAAATTAACATAATTAAGACTTACGCAACAAAAATCAGATTAGGACCTGACGAGAGCTCTCTCATATGAGTATTGTTCAGAGAAGCTTTAAGAGGAATATTGGTTTGAATGTGTATCCTTTTAATGTGCCTGTCTGTTTCAATCTGTAATTTATTACTTTTAAGTTTAACCTTACAATTAACAGCCGTGATTTTATTATTGTCATCAATCCGAATATAAGCTGTGGATATTGCTGTTTCTTCGAGGGCTTTAAAAATTTCGTAAACAGTGTGATCACCGGCACCGCCCGTCTCACCGAAATCGTGCAACCGATACTCGTCGTCAGAACGCATCCATGGACTTATCATATCAAGGTATTGCTCGCCGATAATTGAGTCAGTATATTCAAAATTACCCTTAGCACCGGAAGCTGGCATACATACACGGCCATTGATATACGGGTCAGGAATGAATCCCCAACGAAGATGTCCGTCGGGAGACATCAGCTGCACACATGCCCCTAAAGTATCATTAAGTTCTCTCATGTATTTCATATTACCTGTAAGCAGATACATATAATAGACAGCATATATTTTCCAGGCAGTCCATCCATGAGGTGAATTCATTGCTTGATTGGGAGTAAAATAAATGTCGAGTGCCTCCCAATAACGCAATGTAGCACCTCGCATACGAGCATCGGGTATGAGGTTCTGCTCAAGACAGCAGTGTCGCTCAAGCATGTATTCTGCTGCGTTGAAATACTTCTCGCGAGTAGATTTATGATCTGAATAGAGTGCCCCCAAAGCCAACTGCAATGCCGAACAACTTATCATACCGTCTTCGAATGTCATATCGCCCTCGGTCTCTATGTTGTCTCGTCGTTCGGCCAAATCATCAATAGCTTTCATGGCAGAAGTACGATGTCGTATGGCCTTTGAAAGCCAAACCGAATCGGCTGTTACAACGAATCGGTTCTTTTCAGCATCGGCAAGTTCAAGCATTGATTTAGCAGGATAGATGACGGCCGTGTAATGAATTCCATGCGAACGATAAGAGCCATCGGCAGCTTGAACTTTATCACCAGCCAAATAGTCCCCCACACGTGATGCGATAGTAAGATAATGTTCACGCCCTGTAGCTTCATAAAGATCGACCAATATCCCCATAACCGATGAAAAATTCTGCACCCTGTCAGGATTGGCACATCTCGCCGGAAAACCGGTTACGGTATCCACAAGCAGGCTGACAGCTTTGGCAAAACGGTTTTCAAGGATGGAATCACTTAACATGGGGTAATGATGTGATGCCAAAAAAGCAGGATAGTATCCATAGAACATTTCACATGAGTTTCCCATCAGAGGCGGGTGTCGGGACACCATATCACGTGCTTGACAAAGATAACGCGACCAATCGTCACGAATATAAAAAATACCTTCAGATTGCTTACCCAAAGCATTGACCGCTTCTATTTTATACTGCCCTTGCTTACGGAAAACAGGAAGTGTTGTTTTGTAAACTCCCGATGTATCGTACTTGAATTTCAGTTTTCGCGACTGACCATCTCCATCTGTACAGACAATACTGACCAAAGGTTGGTCGGAATATACCCACATCCTATTAGGCTCAGTATTTGTAACTGTATATTTATCAAGTTCTATTAATGGCGATGACAACCAGCGTGCAAGAGCAGGTTTGACCTCATCAATCTTATCCACGCTCCCGATATGCATTGTCCATTTTTTATATTCGCCCGGAAGCAATCGATCCTCATCAACGGGATGTCTGGCCGGGAGCGGGCCGCAATGAAGCATGTCCCAACTTGCAGTGAAAATCTGATGTCCCCACACCCATTCTTTCACATCACGGTAAATATAATTCAAAGAGTATGATGCCACCGGTTCTTCGACACCTACCGCCACGATTCTTCCAAGGGGGGACATAAAATACCCCCAAGCGAAGTCTCGTTCGCACCGCAATAGCGTAGGAAAATATCGGTCGTTCCACTGGGGAAACGAATGCATCTCGGAATCAATGCCAATAACAAGACTTGCCCTCTCAGGAGCAAAAACCGTATCGGTTGCATTCACCATACCACACTCTATTGCCAAATGGTCGGTATACGGTATATATTTCATCGTATACATAATACCATCTTTCTGACCGTAAAAAGAAAGTGAATCCATATCCGACGGCATCATATCCACTCCTTCCCACGCAGGTCCTCTCAAAGAGTCGTTACGAAATGGCACAGTGTCACCCTGTGTATATGCTCTAAGAAAACCACCTCGTTTATCAATGACTGCCTGCCAACCGTCACCGGAAATATCTATAACGTCTTCGTACGGATACGAAACAATGTCTTCATACTCGTCAATATCCCATTTTTTACGCCAAGGTATAGTGACTTTACCGTTATCAAATGAAATCGGCAACCACACATAACGCGAATCACCCAAATCAGTTTTATTCCAACGATCGAACATGGCTATATAAAGGTCTTTTTTCCCATAGACTGGCTGTACATAAGTACTCTGTGCATAAAATGTCTTATCAGCCTCCGGACCTGTACATGGATTGCCTATGATTTTCCACGGTCCCATAATGGAATCAGCCATTGCAAGTTCCGCCTCATTAGGGTTCCAACCTGTACAACCCGACGTAAGCATATAATACTTTGAACCATGTCTGAAAACAGCCGGGGCCTCACGCAGTTTATCAATAAAGTTACGTGTATACCTCCCCGTAGGACGCAAGTAATCATCGGTAAGTTCATTGATATAAAGTGTACGGTTGTCTTCCGACGAAGCAAACTGATAAGCGCGTCCGTCTTCGTCAACAAACAGTGTTTGATCCCGGCTCATCGCATTGTTGGGTCTCAATGCCCCAAGATACTTAAAAGGCCCTGTAGGCGAATCACTCACAGCAATACCTGCCGCAGCCATACTGTAATCATCACTGTCGACATGAAACCACATCACGTATTTACCAGTTCGGGCGTTATGTACAACTTTCGGACGTTCCAGCACTTTGCTTGGGTGTAAATCGTGAGAAGAATCACAAGAAACGGCATTCAGAACTATCCCTTCAAATGTCCAATCGACCATATCGGGCGAAGAATAACATGACACCCCGATCACATCAGTACGATAACCGTCCCACGATCCTTTGGGTAAATAAGTAGGTCCATTCTTGTATTCTCCATACCAGTAATATCTGCCACCATGATACAGAATCCCCCCACCATGAGCATTGATCGGATTACCGGATGTGTCAAGCCACCGGGCATACTGCACAATCTCACGAGAAGCGACACTATTGGAAATAAACAATCCGACAAACAAAAAAAGTATCATTAATGTATTTTTCATCATTTAATTATTTAGTTAGTTCCCCATTATTTATGGGCAGAATATACGTCAATTACAGTGCGAGAACTCGAATCAATGCCTTGTCTACGGACACAACGCATCGGAATAGCGATTTCAAGTAAATGCAGTATATCATAAAGCCCTTCACTGGTAAAAGTAGCATGATAACGCGTATTGAAGAGTGTAGAATCTGCGATAACAAAGTCGACAGGATAAATCTGCGACAATCTTGCCAATACCGTAGACAGGTTGTCATTATCGAACAATATCCGACCGTCTTTCCAACCACAACATTTCTCAATATCGGCATGATGAGTGATACTGATTCCCGAACTATTAATACACAGATTATCATTAGGCAACAGCGTAACACGATCTTCCCCGCCTGTCATGACATCAACATGTCCCGAAATAAGCATCACATTCACCGAATCGTTCGTATATGCATTAATATTAAATGCTGTACCGGTAGCATGAACATCTGTTTCACCAACTGTGACTATAAAAGGATGCTCCTTATCGGCATGAACCTCAAAATATCCTTCACCAACAAGCGTCACATGCCGCTTATCATCATCAAACACTGCCGGATATTCCAACCTACTATTAGAATTAAGCCATACACGAGAGCCATCAGGCAGTTGCGACTCGATCTTAGCACCATAAGGTGTGGTCAGACATATCATATGCTCGGAAGCAGTATCCGTCCCGGCCACCACAGCCCAGACAGCCGCTACACATAGAGGAAGCACTAATACCGCAACTTTAGCCAATGACATGCGTCTGATATTGCGCAACTTCATCTTCCAGTGTACATGCCTAAGAGCTCTTTCCGTATCAACATCAACAGCATCGAACGGGGGATCAATCACTTCGTGTATGGCACGTTTTTGTTCAAAAAAACGGCGGTTAGCATCATCAGCCCCCATCCACTCTTCAACCAGTGAAACTTCGCAGATGTTGGCATCTCCACTAAGAACCTTCTCAATCAGACTATCCATTTGTGACGATAGTTCTGCATTTTTCCGGGTATTATTCATGTCTGTAAAAAAGTTAGAAATAATGTTGCAATAGCCCAATATTGGTCTAATATTTTAAGAAAATGCCGTTTGGCACGTTGCATGCGATCTTCTACAGCACGCACTGATATGCCTAAAATGGCGGCAATTTCAGAATATTTAAGTCCCTCATGCCGACTCAGACGCCAGACATCCCATTCTTTTTTGTTCAGACTTGCTTCGGCTGAAGCTATGAGTTTCTTCAGTTCACTGTAAAACAGCATCTTATTTATATCTTCGCCCAAGACATAAGGCTGTATCCTCACGAGCTGTTCCGAACTATATCGACGCTCTTTTTCACGACGATGCAACTCATTGATACACATATTCTGAGCACTCTTCAGCAAGTATGATTTGAAGTTAGTTATGACTGGCAATACCTCACGCATATCCCATATATGCAGAAATATAGACTGTGCGATATCCTCACTGTCCTCAATTCTATTCATAAACCGACCACAAAACATTACCACATCGACATAATATTTACGGAAAATACAGTCGAAAGCCTCACGATCACCTTTGCAAAGCGCCGACAATAAGTATTTATCATTATGTGCATACTTTTCGTCTCTCATTATTATGCCATCAAATTCGTTCTTACCGTAGAATAACAAGTCCTCTCATTAAAATGATTTAAGCCATGCAACTATCAAACCAAGAAGCTCATCATGATGAGGGAACCAACCTCTATATCCCCAACCATGGCGTCCGTCGGGAAACATTACCAACGTTGCAGGTACCCCATGGCGTTGCAGAGCCGAATAATAACGTATAGAATTCTGAGGATGTACAACATCGTCATCACCACAATGTACGATAAAAGCGCGGGGAGTGTCTGCCTTCACCTTATTCTCGGCCGAATATTCAGCTGCGAGTTCATCACTGTCACAAGAGCCTAAAAACTCATTACGAGTACCTGCATGAGTTATACATTTATCAAGTGACACTACGGGATAAAACAGCAGTTGGAATGACGGACGACACGCGGCAGTTGGATGTGTTGCCACAACCGAAGCCAAATGTCCTCCAGCTGATGAGCCCATCACGCCTATCTGTTCGGGATCAATGCCCCACACCGCTGCACTATCAGTAAGCACTTTAAAAGCTTTCTCTACATCACCGAGCGGTTTGGTGAGATCACCGGCAGGCAAATGATATTGTAGAACCACGAAAGTCAATCCAAGATTGTTAAAAAACGGAGCCCAGTCGTAGCCTTCGTGACCGATAGCCACATCGCTATAGCCACCGCCAGGACAACACACAATAGCTCTACCCGTAGACAAATCTCCAGGTGGTAAAAAGACTTTCATAAACGGACTGTCTATATCAATCACCCGAGGAACTGAACCCCACGCACTAAATGCGCTTGCAACTGTCACCAATAGTATAATAAAGATTCTCATATCACAGATTATTTTTTAGTGATTCTTACAGCAAAACCACCACCGGGAGCAAGATGTATGGTCTTTTTAGCCGTGATGTCTTCCTTCACGCGTTTATAATCGGTAGCATTACGATGAGCATTACATCCATCAATATACCAGTCGCCCACGTAATCTTCCACATGCAAGAACGACAAATCGATTGTAATGTCGCGCGGTGTCCAATTAGTAATTCCGCCTATAAACCAGTCATCACCCTTACGCCGTGCAGTGACAATATATTCGCCCAATTCACCATCAAGAACAACAGTTTCATCCCATACGGTGGGAATGGCAGCGATATAGTCCGTACATTCCTGTTCACGCTCATAATTTATCGGTGTGTCACATAACATATTGAGAGGAGAATCGAAAATAGCATAAAGCGCAAGCTGGTGGCAGCGAGTACCCTGACTACCGGCATGTCTTTCGACAGGTACAAAATCTTGATAGGTAGAATTACGCATGGCACCTTGAGTATAATCCATGGGACCACCTGCCTGACGGATAAAAGGAATAAGGACATCATACCGCATCTGATCGCGTTCACGCGTGACTGCCCGCATCACTTCCTGTCCCGACACGCCCTCTGTATTGAGAACGTTAGGCCACTTCCGGTTGATGCCTGCAGGCATGTAAGTACCGTGATAATCAAGTATAAGATGATAGCGTGCTGCTACCTCGGCGGCATGATCCAAAAATGCAGTCATTTTCTGATCATTGCGATCGAAAAAGTCAATTTTAAAGCCCTTGACTCCCATTCTTGAATAATGCCGGCACACCTTTTCAAGATCTTTTTCAAAGGGCAGATACATAGCCCAAAGAATAATGCCCACCCCTTTGCCTTCGGCATACCTGATAAGTTCGGGCAAGTCGAGTTCCGGAACGACGCTAAAAAGATCACCACAGTTGGGTACACTCCAACCATCGTCCAATATGACATATTCAATGCCATTTTTCGCAGCAAAATCAATGTAATATTTATATGTATTCTGATTTACACCAGCCTCGAAGTCAACACCGGTCAAATCCCATGAGTTCCACCAGTCCCAGGCAGCTTTACCCGGTTTAATCCACGAAATGTCAGCAATCCGGGAAGGTGATGCAAGAAGATAGGTCAGCTGACTTGCAGCCAGTCCTTTATCATCAGGACTGATAATAGCCATTCGCCAAGGTAATCCACGTGCACCTGTTATGGCAGCAATATAATCTTCACGCTCGCTCACAACAGATTGCATTCCAAGATAACCTCCAGCATGTTCGCTTTTTGGACAACGGGGATGTACACCTTTGATCGTTGTACCTTTATCATGGAGAAGATAAAGTCCGGGATAGCCGGCAATATCACTTTCGGTAATCAGCATTTTCACATCACGAGCATCAACAGCTACCGGCAGGAAGGCCAAATGAGTGTCTGACAAATGTGATATGGGTAATTCCTGATAGATACTCTCAAACGAATTGTGAAACTGCTTTTCGAAATCACCATCCCAATAATCGCGTACATAAGGTGTGAAAGTATCGAAATCTTCGGCAAAAGTATATCTGACTGTTTCATCGACGATATTGACGGACTTACGTCCACCATATACCCAGTGGTAGGCAATGCCGTCATCATAGGCTCTGAACTCTACAGTCCAGTCCTTATCGACATGTAGTGTCATGCCATTATATTTATCAGCAACCGATGTATTGCGATAAAACGGCGACGACACCAATGTATCAACACTCTTCAATTTGGGTGAACGTGCCTTGGCAAGAGTCTTACCATTGTCAAGAGTTAACGCGGTTACGCCCGTATATATTTTTTTCCCACCATAGCTGACCGTGTATTCCAGTTCATCACTTATGACCACTCGTAGTGCTCCGTCGGGTGATAACAGGACATATTCACGTGAGAAGCCCGACAGACAGACTGTCAATAAGGCTAATAGAAAACAAGCTTTTTTCATTGAATAAAGTTACAAATTTGTATGATAAAAATAGATTATTCACGAGAAAGAGCCGCAACCCTTTCTGTTAATTCGTTAACGACAGTCGAAGTGGGACACCAAGCCGAAAAAGCACCGCTACGCAAAGGTATAAGCGCCTCTTCAAGACGCAAAAGCCCGCGAATATCATCAGCAGCCGTCATTTCCTGACGGAGCAAACGTATTTTTTCACTAAGCTGAATTCCTTCGACCAAACGTTCATAGCGAACCGATGAACGTCCGTCAGGATAGATGAAGAACGTATCGCCAGAACCGAACTTGAAGAAACGCGTATCGACCATCGGATTATTGTTCCAATTCTGAAAAGACCAATGTAAATAACCGTCAAACCCCGTCGCCGTGCAATAAACAGGAATATATGCCCCATCTGCCGGCGAATTGCTTGTAAACTGACTTGGCTCGGGGGTTGTGCAGCAGGTGTACATAAGAGTAACCAGCCCTTTCTGACGACGACGTTCAAGCTCTGAAGCAGAAAAGAAACAACGGTTGCCAAGGGTATAATTATACAATTCGTCAACCAACTCCTCATGATACTCTCCCGCAAGCCCCATCTTGAAATCGGGCGTAACCTCACGAAGCACAGCCACCGCATCACGCATCTGGTCAGCTCCCCGCTCATCCATGAATATAATTGATTTCTCAAACCACCCTTTTGCCTTGAGATGTTTTTCCAACGACTTCAGTGTTGCCTTCCACAACTCCTTGTATTGGGAAGACGACGAGGGTGCATCAAGAAAACGATATTCACTGGAAGCCTTATCAAAATATCGAAATTTCATTTCCCACGGTATCATGGTGAAACATTCGATATGTCGGTCTATACCGTTATCGGCCATAAATTCGACATACTTGTCGAAGATGGTATAGTCAAAGCTCCATGAGCCGTCGGGATTGCGCAGTGTTTCTACCATCGGCTCGAATTTGTCATTGCTCTGCTCGCCCCACGGTTCATAGAACAGCACAGTAGTCACCGTTTTCTGACCGCCCCGTGCCATATACTCGGCATAAGGTTTGAGCAATTCGATATGCCGGTCACTCCATGGTTTAACACCATAATAGCGAGATATGGCATACGGCTGTTGCCACAAATCAAGATAAAACGCATAATCCTTTGGCTTGGGCAGCGTACGGTCGAGCACATCTATGTTAAGTTTGATTTTCTCAACAGGTCTGTCTCCTTTTTCCGACTCAAGCGAAAGCGTAGCAACATATCTGCCGGGAGTGAGACTGCGCGGAACCTCAACGGTACACCATATAGGACGCACACTTTTGGCAGGGATTGCAACGGATGTACCCGGCAAATCAATCATATCAGGCAAAGTGAAAACCGGTGTTTCTTTTGATTGATATGAGCAATCACGGACATCATCAGCCAGCACATAGCGCATAAACATGGCTGACGAACCCGGCATAGCTACCTTACGTCCACGGGCATCAATGAAATCCGACAGACTGACACGCATCGGACCGGTTTCTTCACGGCACACGATTAACGCCTCTACTCCTAAACGCTCGCCTCGCCATGCTGTGACGGTAGTATCTGCCGACATACAGGTAGGCGGTGTTGCAAATTGGCGGTAATGAAAATCTTTCGACACCCACGTCAGTGTGAGAGGCTTACCGCTCAGCTGCCAGCCCGAAACATCAACCTTGGCTGTGTCGACCGGCTCAGTATATGATGGCATAACAGTTGTTCCGTTGACATTCAATGTAACCGAAAACGCAGCTATTATAAACAGATATTTAATCATTACTATATTTTTTAGAGAAACTGTATTTATATATACCCTATCGAAAACTAAAGGAAGGCGGCATCAACATTTCGTAATCTCTTGATGCCACCTTCCGAATATTTATTTTGTAAGTTTCACAACTTTGCATCCATGAGCAGGCACAACAGGATGAAGTTCGGAAGCAATGCCTTCGTCAATGTGACGCCATAGATCCCGCACATGATATTCTCCTTCAAAACCAATTTGTGACAAAACAAGATTAAAACTTTGCGGCTCATCATCACGATTGAAAAAACCTACAATATGGTCACCATTGCTCATAGTACCATACCATATATTACTACCGACACTGTTGACTGTGCAATCCAAAGGTTGACCGCGAAAACGGTCCTTGTTAAGTGCCAACATCTCTTCATTAGTATAAAAATGCAGATTGTCACCGATAGTCGATGGTTGATCGCTCACAGCAATAGGTCCGCCGGCAAGCAACTGAATTGAGATGGTAGATTCCTTCTCGGCATCAGTAGCATAGGTGTTAAGGCGCGTAAAATCGCCATCAGGAATAAGTTTGCTGCGGCTCATGGCACGATGCCAGTATGTAAATCCGTCAAATTGATTTTTACAATGAGGCCAATTATCCCAAACACTACCTTGCCAACAAGACGATGTAAAATACCACCCACCAGTATAAGTGTCGTCGACCACTCGCGCCATGTGTCCATAACGACCTTCAAGCTCGGCATCATTATACATATTCGGCATTACCAATGATAGAAAGATATTGTATTTTTTTGCAGCCTCAGCACAATAAGCCAAAAACCAAGCATAATTGACACGTCCAAAACCTGGACCGTAGAATATACGGTCAGTACGTGACCATCCCTCTTCATACAGACTTAAAAAATCCATGCGAATCATGTCCACTCCCAAATCATGATAGTATTTGAAAAAGCCATCAATCCACTCTTTACCACCAGGATGAGTGATAACCGCCAAAGGTTCGTCCGACGGACCGGGCTTATCGGGTTTAGTAGTTTCCGCATAGTCAGTCTCCGGATTATATCGCAGTGTACCGACGGGAATATCAGTACCTGGAATCAATATGTTGTCATCACAATGTATCCACATGGGATTGTCGTATATTCCCACACGCAACCCTCTATCATGAGCCTCCTTTACCAAATCTTTAAAAGCGACCGAGGTCTGATGTGTCATATAAGGGGAACCGTCAAGCGCTCTGAAAGAGCCCGAACCATCGGTGCACACCATGTCGTAGCCATAAGGCAACAGCTCTTCTTTCACCCAATCAAGCACCTCAATCCATTGGTCGAGCGTGAAAACGCAATCATCATGCTCTTTGCCTGCCCATTCCGACATTTTCATAAACTCATAGGTAGACCAATACAACGGCGCCTTATGAGTATGGATATCTCCCACATCCGGCAACCCCGGTGGAAGCGGAGTATAGCGCGCACGCGTCGGTGGCTTCATGTCATAGTAGTTGTTATCACTGCAACCATATAATGTTGTCAACATGGATATTAGCGCTGAACATGCTATAATATATTTATTTATCTTTTTCATTATCTCGTCCGTATAAAATGTTTATTTCACTATAAATGAGAATCAGTTCCTGCTATCACTTTCCCACACTGCACTGAATGTGCGTTTGGCAAGGTCAACGGTAAGTGTATAGATTCCCTCGTCATTCACGCTCCAATTGTTGTAACTTCCATAAGGATAATTGAAATTTTGGTCAATTACCGGGTCTTTGCCGATAGGCGATGCATCAACAAGCGGATGGAGAAGATGATCCCAATCGTTTTCGGACAAGCTAAGCTGCATCCATCCCCAAGTTAACCATCCGCGCCAAGTGAAGACACTGCTATTTTCCGAGGAGCGACTCATTGCCGCTTTCGATCCTAACTCTTTTACCGGATCACCTAAAATATACACACCTTCCGTTTCAATCGGCGGTTCGGCACATTCCACCTCCAGCGCAGCGCTGAACGTACGTTTAGACAAATCGACAGTCAGCGTATAAACGCCTTGAGTCTCTACATTCCAATCATTATATTCTCCACTGGGGTAATTGAATTTTTGGTCAGCCACCGGTTCTTTGCCGATAGGCGATTTGTCGACAAGCGGGTGAAGAAGATGATCCCAGTCGTTTTCTGCCAAGCTGAGCTGCATCCATCCCCAATCTAACCATCCGCGCCAAGTGAAAATGTTTTTATTTTCCAGAGAGCGTATCATTGAAGTTTTACTTCCAAGATATTCCACCGGACTTCCGAAGATGTACATGCCTTCCGTTTCAATCTCTTCGGGACGTTCATCGCACTCCTCCTCCAGCACAGCGCTAAATGTGCGTTTAGACAAATCAATGGTTAATGTATAGATACCTTGAGTCTCTACGTTCCAATCATTATATTCTCCATAAGGATAATTGAAGTTCTGGTCAATTATGGGTTCTTTGCCGACAGGCGATTTGTCGACAAGCGGGTGAAGAAGATGATCCCAATCGTTTTCTGCCAAGCTGAGTTGCATCCATCCCCAACCTAACCATCCGCGCCAGGTAAATATGTTTTCATTTTCCTCTGAACGTATCATTGGGGCCTTATGGTCAAGATACTTCACCGGATCGCCAAAAATATACACGCCATCCGCCTGAATAGGTTTGTTCTCTATCTCATAATTGAATACGGTACTGATAGTCCAATCATGTAAATTGAGAGTAATGGTATAGTTTCCGTTATTAGTCACATTCCAGTTCGTATCGGGATTACCGTTGCGATATACAAACCTGCCGTTCTCAATCGGCTCCTTACCGATAGGTTCGTTGTCGGAGAAAGGACGTATCATAGGGGCTTCCCAATTGGTAGTCGAAATAGCAAACCGCAACGAACCGGTATAAAGATCGCCTGTCCAGCTGAAAACGTAAGAATCGTTGTCCGAACGTTCCATAGGTTCAGCACCCGACAAATTCCATTCGGTCGGACTTGCCGTTCCCAACAGGTACACATTAGAAGTCTCGATAGGCGTCACCTCCGAGCCTATCTCACCCTCATATACACTGCTATAAGTGCGTGCTCGCAGATTGAAACGGAGCGTATAAATGCCAGGTTTGACCACCAGCCATTTTTCATCATCACCACCCTGACGAGCCGGCTGGAAGGGTTTGTCGACAATCGGTGTTTCACCAATCTCTTCTAAAAATGTCATGGAGTGAAACATGGGCTGTTCCCAAGTTCCGGTTTTCACACAAAGTTTAAATTCTCCTTCAATAAGAGGACCAGCATATATCCAGATATAGGGATCGTCGTCTGACTTTGTCAGCGGTGTAGGGTGATCAATATCCCAGTTGTCGGGACTGGCAGATCCTACCATATACAGTTTTTGAAGTTTTGTAGGAATGTCATTACCCAAATTGACAAGTTCTTTTTCATCGTGGCAACCGACGGTGCAGCACAGACACACCAGTAAGAATGCCGTAAGTATGTTATTGAGTTTTATTTTCATATTCTGAACGATTTTAATAACCGGGATTCTGAACCAGTTTAGAATTAGTATCAAGTGTCTGCCGTATCAGCGGAAAAATTTGGCAATGATTGTCCGCATCGGGTATTTTGTCCCACCAGCGACCAGTTGAGAACTTGCCGAAACGTATCAGGTCAATGCGACGACGACCTTCGGCAAAAAACTCACGTCCCCATTCATCAAGCATCTCGTTCATGTTAAGCTGCACTTTACCCTCGGGAGCATAAAGTACCTCTTTGAGCTGTTCACTTGGATAGTTGCGGCGACGTACGCTATTGAGCAGTTCGGCTGCATCATCAACGGCACCGCGACGCAGTTTGCACTCGGCCAAGGAGTAGATCACTTCGGGCAAACGTATTTCGGCATAGTCACTCTCAAGCTGATGCGGATCATCATCGGCATAGAAAGGATATTTCACAAAATGATATCCTGAGTTGTGGTCACCGCTTGAAAGCGTACTTTCCTTATTTCTTGGCCAACTGTCAGGTGCAAGGTCGTGGAAAACACCCACGGCATCGCGTATATACAATTTGTATGGCTTTTCAGGAGCAATCATCTGATGCATTTTGCCATCATCCCCTTTGTACTCGATGTAGCCATATAAGAACATACCTTCACGACGTCCGTTTCCTAAGTTACGATACATTTTCATGCGTTCGTCGCCCGGATACTTACGGAATTTCTCTACAGGCATACCCAATTCATAATCATAGAGCTTGCCGTTCAGGTCATAGCTCGGCGAAGCTGCAAAGTGGCAGTTGTGGGCACCTTTCTTACATTTACGGTCGCCAAAATAGACCTCCGAATTCGCAGGCACGGTATTCCAAAAAGTATTATTTTCATAATGCCATGAGGTATAGCCTGCCGCTGCGGGGAAACCGAAAATCATTTCATCACATTGATCGTTGTCCCAATCGAAAGCTGCATCCCAACGGTCGGCTATTTCATAAGCGCCATATTTTCCGTCAACTAAATCCTGGGCATATCGCTCGCAGTCGCTATAACGGTCTTCGCCAATATATACTTTGGCATTAAGATACAGACGCACCAGTAAGGAGACAACAGCACCACGCGTCCACTGACCGGCACTGACTGACGGTCCCTTCTCATATACCAAGTCAATACACTCCTTCAGTTCATCTTCAATCAGTTTAAAAATCTTCGAAGGCTCCACCTGGGTCTCAGTATTTTTCGACTGGTCGTTAAAACTTACAACGTAGGGCACATTGCGAAAAGCATCGAGCAGGCGTATATAGAACCATGCACGCAATACACGACACTGGGCTGTAAGATTATCAAAGTCCGCTTGTGTGAAACCAAATTTTGCCGGATTGAGTTGTGCGAGTTCTTCAATCACAAAGTTACATTGACCGATACCTTGAAAACATCCCGACCATTCATATATGATTGAATCATCGGCACCGCGAGCATCGGTCCACTGATGGTAATGATACAAACGCCACACACCTCCATCGTCCCACCATCCGTCACGCACGGGTGTAATAATCTGATCGGCACTAAGTTCGTTAAGCACATGACGGCTGCTGATACTCCAGAAAGCATGCTCAAAAGGACGATAGGCAGCACGCAACACATCGTCTCGGGTATTGTAATAATTATTAGAACCGATGGAACTGTAAAGTGTCTCATCCAGATTATTGCATCCGGCGAGAACGCTTCCAATAAACACAACTGCTAATATATAGTTTATTAATTTCATATTTTCTCGGGTACTTATTTATTAAGATAGAGAGTTAAAAATCAACTTGCATTCCCAGAATGAATTGTCTGGAAGATGGATAATATCCCCGGCTGCCGATAGCCCCTGGTGTAAGGCCATTTACATTGTAGGTCGACGGATCGACACCGGAAAACCCAGTGAGTGTGAACACATTGTTCATCGAACCGTAGATGCGCAGGCCATCCATGAAGCGCCAATGAGGTGTTTTAAGCGTATAGCCCAAAGTGAGCTGTTCGAGCTTGAAGTAGTCGCCACGCTCCAAAAAATAATCGGTAGCGGCATGAGGTGACGTGGGATTGATGTCAAAATTCTTTCCATACGCCTTTTTAAGTAGATTGCCATTGAATTTACGAGTTCCATAATAGAAATCATGGATATTGAACAAGTCAAATCCGAATGCTCCCCGGAAGAAAAGCGACAAGTCAAAGTTGCGATAGCGAAAAGTGTGAGTAGTAGACAAATTGAACTTCGGCAGACCGTTACCTACAATAGCCCGGTCGTTTTCATCGGCAAGACCGAGTTCAATGATGTCGCCTTCCTTATCATAAACCATCCATTCACCTTTTTCGTTGATACCGGCATAACGCAACATATAAAAGTTGCCAACCGGCTGTCCCACCTCTATGCGTTGAAGCGTATAGCCGGCATAAGGAGCTTCCGTCCAACATTCATAGTAATAGTCCTGCCCCACATACTGTGAATTGGAAAAGTTGATGAACTTATTTTTTATAGTCGAGCCTACGACATTAAAATTATACGTAAAATTACGTGTCTGCACAGGAATGAAACTAAGTTCGAACTCGAATCCTTGATTCGACATACTCCCCACATTGACCACAGTTGTCTCGTGAAGATAAGGTGGGATAGACACGGTATATGTACCTAAAAGGTCGTTGGAACGGCGATTGAAATAGTTGAAAGAACCGGCAATGCGTCCCTTAAACATTGAGAAGTCAACGCCGATGTTCCAGTTTTTAGCTTTTTCCCAATGTAAATCAGGGTTGACATTACTCTCCGAACCCCACACCTGCATAAACTTACCGTTAATGAAATAATCGCCCCAGCCCTTCATTGCAGGTATCGACTGGTAGCTGTCAAAATCCTGATTACCGGTCTCACCATAATCACCACGTATCTTCAAATCGTCGAGCCATCCTTGGGTAGATTCCATAAACTTCTCCTGACTTACACGCCAGCCTGCCGACACAGCCGGGAAGTTACCCCATTTATGATTGGAACCAAACTTAGACGAACCCTCATGACGTATGGATGCCGTGACGAGATAGCGACCGTCCCAATCGTAGCTTACCCGACCGAAATATGCTATAAGTTTGCTATCTTTGCGATAACTGTCCATACCCAGCACACCTTCGTCTTTGGCATAATCGCCCGACCCGAGATTGTCCGATCCGAGACCATCATTAGGAAAGTTGCGGTTCTCGGCCGAATGCCCGGACTGGTGAGAATAGGTATAACTGTAACCGCCCATCAGTTTTACATTGTGTTGTCCGAATTTTGCAGAAAGATTAGTGATCCATTCTGTCATATACTGCCTATCTGTATCGGACACACGCTTGGCGCTTCCATCAAATCCGCTATTGATAGCCGTAGTACTTGTTGAGGGAATGAACTCGGAATTATCATACACATACTGCCGGTCGGCAAATGTAATCTGCGTGTTGAGCATCACAGGACACTCTTTCGACTTGGCCAAAAGCGGTAACAAGTTGAGGCGTGCTGTTGCATCCCAATCGAGCAACTTAGTGTCACAATGCTTTTTCTCAAGTTCCTGACGTTCTACAGGGTTGTATGTAGCCGTCTGTCCTATAAAGTTATAATATCTCGTAGGATTACGCAGATCCATCAGTGGTGTGGTAGGATTCACTTCAATAGCATTGGAGAAAACACCCCAATCGGCAAGATCGGAATAGATGATGCGCGGGGCCAAATTGGCTGTGAAATTGAACAGCCCACCTTTGGTGGTATGATTGATAGAAGCACGTCCACCATATTCCTCGCGCATAGAACGTCTGTCGATGCCGGAAGCATCGCGATAATCAACGCTTACCCGATAATTGGTACGTTCATTGCCTCCCGAAAGGCTAAGCGTATGCTTATGGGCGAAGCCCGTTTGGCTCACCCCATCAAGCCAATCGTAATTTCCGCCCAAATCATTTCCGAGGTCTCCCCAAGCAAGACGTATCCTGCGGTAATCATCGGCATCCATCATGTCGAGTTCGTTCTTCATCTTATCCCACGACAATGTAGTGGTATATGTGGTATGCACAGCACCGTCCTTGCTCCCCTTCTTCGTTGTAATCAGGATAACACCATTGGCTCCGCGTGTACCGTAGATGGCTGAAGCTGCACCGTCTTTAAGCACATCAAACGACGCAATATCATTAGGGTTCACATTGTTCATGCTACCTCCCGGCACACCGTCGATAACGATTAGTGGTCCCAGACCCGCTTGACGCGACGCCACACCACGAACCTGAATGTTAGAACTTGCGTTGGGGTCGGCAGCACTGACATTGACAATGGAGACACCCGACACCTTGCCTTGAATAAGGCGTGCCGGATCTGATGAACTAATATTAAGAAAGTCTTTTTCGCTGACATGGCTGATAGCCGAAGTCAGTTCTTTCTTGTCCATAGTGCCATAACCGATTACCACCACTTCATTAAGGAGCTTGACATCTTCAGTCATGATGATATCCAAATTCTTACTCTCAACAGCCTTTTGAGTCACAGTAGCATATCCTATATAAGAAAATGACAACTGCGCACCCTGTGTGACATTCATAGAATAGCCACCATCAATATCGGTGATGACTCCTGTAGCTCCGGATTTGACAGACACCCCAATAAGAGGCTCTCCAGCACTGTCAGTGACCCTGCCTCTTATAGTAATTGTTTGCGCACTTGGTTCCTTCTTGTTTTCATCAGTCACTTTCGAGACAGTACCTGACAAAATGATGTGACGTCCCTCAATTTTGTACGTTAAGTTTCGTTCAGGCAAGATACGCTGAAGCACGGATGACAATGGCTTATTGGCTACCTTAATAGTAACCAAGGCTACCCCGGCAACCAATTCATTGCTATAGAAAAATTTATAATTCGTCTGACGCTCAAGTTCTGACAAGACCTGAGCCAAGGGCTGTTTGTTGACGTTGATGCTTATTTTAGCATCTTGTGCTGACACCGCAAATACCCATACCATTCCAAACAACAAGAATAACCAACGGGGAAGCACTACATTTAAATGACTTCGTCTTTTCATGTATTAAAAGGTTCTTAGTAAATTGAATTAATAAAAAATTAAATAGTTGATTTCGCGAATTCATATAAAAGACAAAATTAAAGCGACAACCCACAGTTCAAACACATTTTTTCTTTAAAATAAAATTTTTAAGAGCCTGTAATGCTTTTCAAGAATAGAGCAATGTAAATATTGAGAAACGCATATCAATCTAACATTCAGTCTATTATCGAAAAATTAATTATTTTATTCACGCACACTTTCAAAATCACTTGGTCAATAAACTCAATTGCCATATCTTTGCGTCGTGATCACAAAATAAGAACTAGAATTACTAACGATTAAAACTATTAAAGATTATGGCACTGAAATATGTAGTCAAGAAAACAACCTTTGGCTTTGACGAGAATAAAGCCGAAAAATATGTAGCACGTCCATTTAATGTGGTTACTGTGGATTTTAAAATGTTATGCGACCAGGTAACCAAAGTCGGGTTCGTTCCCCGCGGTACAGTAAAGTCTGTACTCGACGGATTGATTGATTCATTGAAAACATACATGGAAATCGGAGCATCCGTCAGTCTTGGAGATTTCGGGACTTTCCGTCCTTCCTTTGGATGTAAAAGCCAAAATGATGCAAAAGGGGTAACTACGGAAACATTGAAAAACCGTAAAATCATTTTCACTCCGGGCAGTCTATTGAAAGGGATGATAAAAACTGTCAGTATTCAAAAACTGGAGTTGCCGGATACTGAGACTTCTACCCCGCCTAGTGGCGGCGGAAATGAAGGTGAGGGTGAGAATGGCGGTGAAACGCCAGACCCGGCAGCATAAACATTCTCTTGTTTATTAATATTTAAAAGAATCCGGTTTGGGAGTACTCAAGCCGGATTTTTTAATATACCTAATATTTGCTTATTTCACAGAAATTCCCGAATATTGCAGCATAAATACTAATCGAAAGGGCTTCATGAAAAGAGTCGACTCCGTTATTTCCCTGGTATACTCACTATCGAAATCAGAAAAGAAGCACTTCTCCTTACAGATCGTCAAAGACAAGGAAGAGAAGGACTATCTTGTGATTTACGACATTATCACGAAGAGCAAACAGCCTGACGGAAATGCGGTGAAAGAAGAGTTTTATAAGCGCAGGCCGAAAGGTTCTTTTGAAGTGTCCATCCAATACTTATATGAGAAACTGGTAGATACATTACTCACATTAAGAAAGAAGAAAGACATCTACTATGACTTGCTGAACGATTTATGCAAAGCCCGTATGCTATACGAGCGTTCCCTGTTCGAAGAATGTTTCGAGATACTGTCCAACACGATAGAACAGGCACAGTTCTATGAAAACAACGAGATTCTGATGATTGCACAGAAACAGGAATTGGAATATTTGCTACGGCTGAACTTCCCCAACATGACAGAGCAGGAACTTTTTCACAAACATTTTATCCAAAATGAATCGTTAAAGAAAATTCGAAAAATAACGGAGCAATCTTCTCTGCATAATTTATTAAAATACCGTCTCTCTCATATCGGAGCCATACGGACTGCAAAGCAAAAACAGGATATGAACGACCTTATGGTCAACGAGCTTTATATAGCCGCTTCTTCAGACGCGGAAGGGAATTTTGAATTGACACGAAATCATAAACTTTTTCAGGCAAACTATCTAATGGGAGCAGGAGATTACAGAGCTGCCCTCAACTCATACAAAGAACTGAATTCTCTATTTGAGCAGAACCAACAATTCTGGTCGAATCCACCTATTTATTATTTGTCAGTGCTCGAAGGGGTACTCGGCAGTTTACGTTCAGTGGGCAACTACAACGAAATGCCGTATTTCCTGGAGAAATTAAAGAAACTAATCGCAGAGGACTCTTCACTGGAGTTTAAAGTGAACGCCACCTGCCTGCTTTTCCAATACGAGCTGTTCCCGTATTTGGACAAAGGTGATTTTTCCAGTTGCACGGAGCTCATGAATCATTATCAGGAGTTACTATACGACAAAGAAGCATGGTTAAGTCCTATACGCAAAAGCGAGCTATTACTCTACACGACTCTTATACACATCGGCAATCAGAACTACAAGGCAGCGAAGAAATATATAAGCAATGCCATTATAGACCATAATATCAAATACTTGCCGCTAATGAGAACGATTCGTCTGGTTCGTCTCATTGCTTACTATGAAACACAAGAATTTGAACTGATAAAGCACGAATCACGCTCCATTACCCGCAGTTTGTCTTCTCCCAAAGAGCAGACGTTCAAGACAGAGCACACGGTTTTATGGTTCTTAAACAAAAGCAATCTGCCTATTCTACGAAAAGACCGGGAAGCTTTCTGGGAAAAGCTATATCCGGAAATTCATGAATTGTACAATGACAAATACGAAAACCAGTTATTACGCATTTTTGATTTTACTGCATGGATAGAATCAAAAATACGGAAAGAAAAGCTGTCTGAAGTTCTCAGACAACACACAAATGCTAAAGAAATCTAAAAAGGCAAAGCTGATAATCTAAATTCACAGCGCAAAAACACTTCTCTAATTTCCCATTTATCCATTTGTAATTATACAAATCCACACGACATCACAATCCCAAAAGCACCTTTAAAACATAATATTCTATATTAAATATATAATTTGAAATTATATAAATGAATTATTAATGTAAAAAACGATGCGTTATTATTCTTTTTATTTGCATCATCTTAATTATTAATATTATGGAAACTATATCTAGCAATCGACCCAAAATCGTAGTTATCGGAAGCTGTAATACCGATATGGTTGTGAAAGCCAACAGGCTACCTGTCCCCGGAGAAACCATTCTAGGTGGAACTTTCTATATGAACCCTGGGGGCAAAGGAGCCAATCAGGCTATCGCAGCAGCACGATTAGGAGCGGAAGTAACTTTTATCTCCAAAATTGGTTATGATCTATTTGGACTGCAAGCTTTAGAAATATACAAATCTGAGAAAATCAATACTGAATTTATATTCACCGATCAGAAAAGTCCGTCAGGAGTAGCTCTTATTTCTGTCGATTCTTTCGGAGAAAACAGCATCATCGTAGCACCGGGGGCCAGCCGTTCGCTTTCGATAGAAGATATCAATAAAGCTGAAGAAAAAATCAAGGAAGCTGATATTATACTCATGCAACTTGAAGTTCCGATAGAAACAGTGGAGTATGCAGCTACTATTGCCAACCAATATGGCAAGAAAGTAATACTCAACCCTGCGCCTGCCTCTACCTTGAGCAACTCCTTTTTAAATAATGTACATACTATATTGCCTAATCGTATAGAAGCAGAAATGCTATCAGGAATAAAGGTAATGGATGTTGAAAGTGCGCACCGGGCAGCTAAAGCCATCGGAGAAAAAGGTATAGAAAATGTCGTCATTACTTTGGGAAAAGATGGAGCCTACGTGAAAGAAAAGGACGAATATACCATGGTTCCTGCCAAAGAAGTAGAGACTATCGACACAACCGGAGCAGGAGATGTATTCTGTGGAGCATTCAGTGTTTATTTATCCAAAGGACATTCGTTGGCCGAATCCGTGAAGTTTGCAAATGCAGCGGCAGCTATTGCCGTCACACGCATCGGTGCCCAGAGCGCCATCCCATACAAAAGAGAAGTCAACTTATAAAATAGAGAAAAGCCTAGGTTAATCACATAAATCTGATTCAAATGAAAGTAGTAGTTATTGGAAGTTCAAACATCGACATGGTTGCACAAGTCAGCCATCTCCCGGCACCCGGCGAAACAGTCGGAGATGCAAATTTCATGCAGTCCCTCGGAGGCAAAGGAGCGAACCAGGCTGTGGCAGCAGCCAGGCTTGGCGGCTCTGTGACATTTGTCACCTCTTTGGGGAATGACATGTACGCGGATATTTTAAAAAAACACTTTAAGAAAGAAGGTATCACCACCGATTACATTATTGATGATGTCAATCATCCCACAGGAACCGCACTTATTTTTGTGGCTGACAGTGGTGAAAACTGCATTGCAGTAGCTCCCGGAGCTAACTATTCTTTATTACCCGGTTCAATCACCCATTTCTCAGAAGTAATCGACGAAGCCGATATCATCGTTATGCAAGCTGAGATTCCTTACGAAACAATAAAAAAAATAGCTCTATCGGCAAAACAAAAAGGTAAAAAGATATTGTTCAATCCCGCACCCGCCTGCCTGATCGACGAGGAACTGATGAAAGCCATTGATATACTAGTCGTCAATGAGCTGGAAGCTTCATTCATCTCAGGAATTGAGTATAGAGATAATAATCTCGAGGAAATTGCTGAAACATTGCTGAAAGCGGGTACAAGCAATGTCGTAATCACACTGGGAAGCCAAGGCGTGTATATGAAAAATGCAAAAGCAACCATGCAACTTCCCGGTTGTAAAGTAAATGCGATCGACACGATCGCCGCAGGTGACACTTTTTGCGGTGCATTGGCGGTCGTTTGTGCAAAGAAAGAAATAGATCAGGAAGCACTCAACTTTGCCAACACTGCGGCAGCCATCGCAGTCACACGTTCGGGTGCACAGCCGTCTATTCCCACTCTCGATGAAGTGAAACACTTCATGCTTGAAAAAGAATTAGCCTTATCATTCAACTTTTAAATTTAATGAACCATGAAAACCTATTTGAAACAACTACTCATCCCTATCTTATCGGGCCTGATAGTATGCAACTTTTATAGCTGCGATAGCGACGACGAACACACCGCTACCCCTATAGCTCCCATTCTAAAGGAAATAAAATTTCCTTCGGAAAATGACATCATCCCCGGTCAGGTGGCGCAAATCAACGGACTCGGTTTTGCAAAAGAAGATATAGTCTATTTAAGCAACGCTACCAACCAGAAAGAAAAGGTAGAAGTCACAGAAATCACAGATAGCTACTTAAAATTTATTGTTCCGGTGGAAGCAGGTGGCGACTATAGCATAACAATTGAAAGAGCCGGTAAACAAACCGTTTTAAACGGAACTTTGAAAGTACCGTTCATTGTTCCAATTACTGATGTTATTCTTCCTTCCGGCAATGTACAACCCAAGAGCAAAGTTGAAATTCAAGGAAAAGGATTTGAAGCAGGAGACGTTGCCGTATTATATGCTTCCTTCTACCCGACAGGCGTCGAATATAATTTACCATTAACTCTTAATGAAGAAGGAGTAGAATTTACACTTCCTGAAGGGTTATACGGAGTAAACTCTATCATGATTGTCAGAGGAGAACGGAAAAGTAATCTTGGAACTATCACTATCGAGACGAATGTTGGCGATAAGCTCGGAGGAGGTGTTGTATTCTGGGTGAATACTGCAAAGGCACACGGATATATCGTAAACATGAGTAACATCGGTACGGGAACAGAGCAATTCGGTCCGGAAGTAAATCCGTCGGATGCGGCCGGAACGAGTCAAAGTATGGGAAGCGGCTATACAAACACTCAAAATATAGTCAAGAAGTTTAATGCATTGCAGAGTGCGAACAACTGGCCCGAGTGGCAAGGAGTCAAAATTGCCGCCCAACTTTGTCTGGACAATAGTGTCACTGAAGGAAATGCCGTATATGCCGACTGGTTCCTCCCTTCCAGAGAAGAACTGATTGAAGTATTCAAGGTTAAAAGTTTATTAGCTGAGAAAGGAGTCAATATTCCGGCAAACAATTACTGGACTTCAAGCGAAGGCGACGGGGAAACCGGCTGGTCTGCCTATTATGTGAATTTCTACGAAGAGACTAACATCGTTTCTGAAATCTGCTCAAAAAGCGGTTGGAAAATTGGTGTTCTTCCTATCCGGGCCTATTAACTAACAATCCTATAAAATAAGCGTCATGAAAAAACACATTATACTATTTATAGCCATCTTTTTTGTCAGTGTATTACATGCACAGACAATCAACATTAGAGGAACCGTTACCGACACGAGTAATGAAACATTGCCAGGTGTATCTATAACCATAAAAGGGACTCAAACAGGAACAGTAAGTGATGCAAACGGAAACTACAACATCAAAGCCAAAAGAGGAAATGTCCTGGAGTTTACTTTCGTGGGCATGGTAAAACAGTCTGTTACCATAGGAAAACAAAATATCATTAATATACAAATGGCAGCAGACGCCATTAACTTGGATGAAGTAGTGGCAATCGGTTATGGTATTGCTAAAAAGAGTGATTTGACGGGTGCTGTTGCCTCTATCAAATCTGAAAATCTTACGAACTCCAAAGTAGGAACAGTGACAACTGCCCTGCAAGGACTTGCCGCCGGTGTGCAAGTAACTACCGGCTCCGTAAAACCCGGTGGAGATGCTTCTGTCGTTATTCGTGGAGTAGGATCGCTCCGGGCCGGCAGCGAGCCGCTATATATCGTCGACGGTATTCCCGTACAAGGAGGTTTGCAGGATTTATCTTCCGGTGATATTGAATCCATCGAAATTCTAAAAGATGCTTCGTCTGCATCCATCTATGGTTCAAGGGGTTCTAATGGCGTAGTACTCGTAACTACCAAAAAGGGTACAAGCGGAAAAGCCAAAATCTCCCTGAATGCCTCTTTCGGTACGCAACGAATGTTGAACAAACAAGATTTGATGAACGCACAGCAATATTATGAATTAGTATCCATTGCCCAACCTAATTATAAATGGACATCAGAGGAACTACGTTTACTCAGCCGTGGCGAGTCGACCGACTGGCAGGACGCAGTTACCCAGAACGGCCAATATCAAAATTATAACTTCTCGATTTCCGGTGGAAAGAATGATATGCAACATTTCCTGGGAGTAGATTGGTATGACCAAAAAGGTACGGTCAAGAACTCGTCTTTTAATAAGCTGACTGTTCGATATAATATGGATGCCAAACTAAACAAGTGGTTAAGATATGGTGTACGTTTCAACGTCATCGAATCTAAACTCATGAATATCAATGAAGAAGCAGATTCGGGATACGGAACCATGTTCAGTGCTATTAGTTCACAACCAACAGCTCCTATTTATACCGAAGACGGAGAATATTTCGACGGTTTCCTCAACACGAAAGCAAATCCGGTAGCCATTGTCGACTTGCTTGACAAAGCCACACTCAAATCCAGATTCGTAGGTTCCGCCTACATTGAGATAGAACCGATAAAGAACTTGAAATTACGTTCCGACAACGGTGGAGAACTTGTCTTTTACAAAGTAAATACTTACGAGGACGGACGTATGGGACAGCATTATACGGCTGGCGGCCATGCCAATGTAATGTCGAATAAAAAAAGATACTGGCAAACAGAGAACACTGCCACTTATTCATTTGATATCAACAAAGAACATCAATTTTCTGCAATGGCTGGTTTCTCAGCTTCCAGAACAGATTATGAAGAAGTTACCGCCGACTCTAAAAAGTTGTCATCCATTCTCAAGTATTACAATTTGCAAGGAGCGGAAGAACATGGACCAAACTCTTCGTATGCAGTCCCCTCTTCCCTAGTGTCATTCTACGGGCGATTCAATTATAATTTCAGCAACCGCTATCTGGCAACATTGACCATGCGCGGCGACGGTTCTTCTCGTTTTGCCCCGGGACACAGGTGGGGATTCTTCCCCTCACTGGCGCTTGCATGGCGTGTCTCTGAAGAAAGTTTCATCAAAGAAAACGCTCCGGTCATCAGCAACCTGAAGTTAAGAATCAGCGCCGGCAAACTGGGTAACCAGAATATCGGAGATTTCGCCTATGCTCCGACAATCGCCCTCGGAAGCGCTTCAGCCAATTACGTTTTAGGCAATAATCTGGTAACCGGCTCTGTACAAACTTCCATCTCGAACCCGGAACTAACTTGGGAAAAAGCCAACCAATTAGACTTAGGGATTGACTTCGGATTATTCAACAACCGGATAGCCGGTACGATTGAAGCTTATTATAAACGTACGACCGACCTACTATGGGAAGTCCCCCTTCCACTGGAATCCGGTTTCGGCACTTCACTCACCAATATCGGCAAAATTGACAACAAAGGTATTGAATTTACACTAAACACAGTCAACATCAGCACCAAAGACTTCTTATGGACAACAGCCTTCATGATTTCTTATAATAACAATAAGATCAAAGAACTTTATGACGGCAAACAAGACGTCAATAAAACATTGTTTGTGGGACGTCCTATCGGACAATTCTACTTATTAAAATCCGAAGGTATCTGGCAAACGAACGAAGCTGTCGAAGCTGCCAAATACAATGCCCAACCCGGTGACCGCAAGATTCTGGATTCTAAGAAAGACTATGTAATCAACGGAGAAGACCGTGATTTCTGCGGTGTTTCCACTCCCAAATATTACGGTAGCTTTACCAATACATTCTCATATAAAGGTATTGATCTTACCGCATTCTTTACTTTTGCAGGAGGACATAAAATCAATAATTCACTGAACCGTTACCTCAACTCTTTCAATGTATGGGGAAACATGAGCGAAAACTATTACAAATATTATTGGAGACAGGACCGACCGAACAACAAATATCCTGCCCCACGAGTTGGCAGCGCTTATGCTAACGGAGACGGTACTGACGCCAATCTCCAAAAAGGTGATTACCTGCGCCTCCGTAACCTGGAAATTGGTTATAGCTTGCCGAAAAGTGTCATCAGAAATATCAAAGCCTCAAATATCAGGGTTTATTTCTCTGTACAGAACCTATTCACAGCTACGGAATTTACAGGATTTGACGTAGAGTCCAGCGACAATACCAATCCTTATCCGAACGCCCGTAGCTTTATCGGTGGTATTTCTCTTAACTTCTAAAAACAGAAACATTATGAAAAAATATTTATCAATATTAGCTCTCAGTTGCCTGACATTATGCAGTTGCGACAACTTTCTTGACTTGACACCCCAAAGTGTACTAACCCCGGAAAATGCTTATGAAAAACCGGAAGATTGGCAGCAAACTCTTTATGCCGCTTATGGCACGCTCCAAGAAGTCTTTGTCGGAAAATACACCATTACCCTTACTGAATTCGGAACAGATGAAGTAATTCCGTTTGATATGGGTTGGGCGGCTTACTCCCAATTGCATTACTATACTTTTTCCGCTTCACACGAATTCCTGGATAATCACTACCGGCTCTGCTACGAAGGCATCAAACGTTGCAATGCAGTTATTGATATGCCTTCGGATGCAGTCAGTGCGGATCTCCATAGTTCCATGATTATGCAAGCCCGTTTTTTAAGAGCGATCTACTATTTCGACCTTGTGAGAATGTATGGCGGAGTTCCTTTATGGACAAAATCATCCATTGATAGAAGTGAAATCATGAAACCGCGCGCCACGGCTGACGAAGTATATACACTGATTACCCAGGACATGGAAGCTGCTCTCGGGCTCCCTACCTCTTGGCCGAATGCCCAAGATAAAGGAAGAGCTACGTCCTATGCTGCCCAAGCTCTGCTGGCACGCATTTATCTTCAGTGGGGAAAACCGGACGAAGCATTAAAATACTGCAGGATGCTCGAAGGCAAATTCAAGCTGTATGATAATCTAAAGGATATATTTGATCCCAAAAACAAGAATCAAGAATATGAAAACATATTTGAAATCCAGTTCAAGCATTCCGGTTCGTGGGGACTGGAAGGAAGTATCCAGCATTCTTATTGGGGACCCCGTAATGTAGGCGGCCCGACCAACTTTGGCGGCTGGGGTGGATTTGGTCCGACACAATATCTATATGATTCTTATGATAACGCCGATAAACGTAAAAAGGCATTCTTCATCACAGAATATGCAGGAGTTACCCAGACACCGCCCTCTTCCGGTAAATTTTGGGATGCGGAAACTGGCAATGTGATTGAAGATGATAATTTGAATTTTACTATGATTCGCTATGCAGACGTACTCTTGATGAAAGCCGAAGCACTGAACAGTATAGACGACACAAGTAATGAAAAATATAATGCTCTGAATGAAGTACGAAATAGGGCAGGCCTAACTTCCATAACGGCAGCCGATAACCTGAATAAAGAACAGTTTGCTGAAGTCGTACTGGAAGAAAGATTGCATGAATTATGTTGTGAACACCTGCGCCGCTGGGATTTAATTCGCTTCGGCAAACTAAGTGAATACATGAAAGACCACGCTGGGGTCACTATTCAGCCCTATCATGTTTTATACCCAATTCCGCAAGCCGCCATCGATGCCAATGACGCTATCACAGAAAACAACGAAGGATATTAACATAAATCATTTAACACATGAAAAAAATTATTTTTATCACAGGACTACTGATGAGTATCTTCTTTTATTCATGCAAAGAAGAAGACCATGGCATACTTCCTCCTATCGAAGGAGGAGGAACTGTAGAAGTAAAAGACGGAAGAGTTACAATCAATCCGGCGGAATATCTTCACGCAATCCGGAATCCGATGAAAGGATTACGCGAATTCTTCGGTCCGGGATATGATAAAGTAAGAGATGAATATCCATATCCTTACGGTTCTATTATAAAAGAATATATGCAATGGAATATGCTGGAAGACAATGAGAGTGACGGTGTCGACAAGATTATTGCTTATAGTAACCACAGGTGGAAAGGAGTGGAAGATATAAATGTCAAGGTTATCCCACGTATTTACATCGTATGGATGGAGCCCTGGCATGGCGGATATGCCAAGAATACTTATACCAACAATCCCGACGATTTGAACGGTTGGCATTGGCCCAGCGACATTCCGGGAGAGATATATGATAAAGACGATCTTAACGCCCCTATTATTGGGGGCTATTGTCACCCTACCTTTCAGGAAAGAGTGAAGAAATTGGTAGAGAAAGCCGGACAAGCATGGGATAATGACCCTAGAGTAGCCTATGTAGAAATGGGAATTATCGGCGAGTTCGGGGAACATCACGACCCGGATATCACCACAGTATGGGCACCTCATGACCAACCGAATCATGTAGAGAACCGTACCTGGCTGCCAGGCATTGAAAAAGTATTGGGAGATGCCTTTACCGCTGCCTTCAAAAACAAGAAAGTAATGGTTCGCTATGCTTATGAATTCAAAGATTATGAATTCGGGATTTATTGGGACTCATGGGCTATTGATGAAGAAATAAAGCGCGGCTACGAAGAAATGAAGAAGTTAGGCGATCGCTGGAAAACCCAGCCCATAGGCGGAGAAATTACCTGGAACTGGGGAAGCCTCTACAAATTCAAATCTTTTGAAGAAGTAGTAGCAGATGCCCAAACGCAAGACCTCGTCATTCAGCAAATACGCGATCTGCATTGTAACCACTTGGGAGGTATCACTTGGGCTAATTTCAATGACCCGACTTTCGAACCCAATGCAGAATTACTACAAAAGACAATGGGTTACCGCTTTCTTTTGTCCAATTTCAACTATCCGACAAATATCAAACCGGATGAATCATTTAAAATATCATTTGATGTGATTAACACAGGTTCGTCTCCTTTTTATTATGACTGGCCGGTAGAAATTGCCTTACTAAACTCCCAGACTCAAGAAGTTGTATGGAGCAAAACATTGAAAACTCCTAAAATATCACAATGGATGCCGGGAGACAACTGGAATAATTCAGCAAAAGTCTATACTCAACCGGCTGCTACGAATCATATTGAGGAAGAACTGACTTTAGACAAGAAACTAGATACAGGAGATTATATCATCTCAATTTCCATATTAGACCCGTCCGGCATGCTTCCTTCATTAAGATTTGCCATTCAAAATTACTTTGAAGGAGGACGCCACCCTATGGGACATATCGGTGTCAATACGGAGCCCGTATATTTTGAAATCCCAACCGAAGATTTCGATGACATGAGGCAGGATAAGACTCTGAAATATAAAATCCAATAATAAGCAAACTTAATGAAATCAATCATCAGAAACATATTACTCCTAATGCTATTCGGAACGATATCTGCTTGCAGTGAGAAAACTGTGACGGTTTCTTACCAGGAGTATCCGAATGCATTCAGGAATCCAATGAAAGGATTCAGGGAATTCTTCGCTCCCGGCATCGACCGGATTAGGGAAGAATATCCCTACCCTTACGGTTCACTGACAAAAGAATATATGCAGTGGAATATGATCGAAGACGACGCCAATGACGGAGTAGACAAGATTATCGCTTACAGCAATCATCGCTGGAAAGGAGTAGAAGATATAAACGTCAAAGTTATTCCCCGGGTTTTTCTTGTATGGCTGGAACCCTGGCATGGCGGAAAACCTAAAGACCCCACTAATCCGGATGACTTAACCGGTTGGCACTGGCCCAAAGGAATAACTCCGGAAAAAGGTCCTTATAAACAAAGACCGAACTCCGTGGCCGCCTATGTAGAAGAAAAAGACAAAAATACCCCCATTACCGGGGGATACTTTGACCCTTCTTTTCCTAAACGCGTAAAAAAACTTGTAGAGAAACTCGGACAGGCGTGGGATAACGACCCACGAGTAGCGTATGTAGAAATGGGAATTATCGGTGAATGGGGAGAACACCATGACCCGGATCTCTCAACTTACTGGGCTCCGCACGACGAACCGGAACACGTAGCTAACCGGACATGGATTCCAGGCATGGAAAAGATACTGGGAGATGCCTTTGCCAAAGCATTCAAAAACAAGAAAGTAATGGTCCGTTATGCTTATGAATTTAAAGATTACGAATTCGGGATTTATTGGGATTCATGGTCTCAACCCCAAGAGATTGTAAGAGGTTATGAGGAAATGAAGAAACTGGGTGATCGTTGGAAAACCCAGCCCATAGGTGGAGAAATTACTTGGAACTGGGGAGATTTGGCCCGGTTCAAATCTTTTGAAGAAGTGGTGGCGGATAAGGATACCCGGGAATATGTCATGGAACAGATCCGGAACTTGCACTGCAATCATTTAGGCGGAATCACTTGGGCAGACTTCAACGAACCGGAGTTCCGGAAAAATGCAGAGATACTGCAAAAAGCTATGGGGTATCGGTTCATTATCAATGAATTCTCTTACCCGAATGAAATTAAAGCGGGAGCACAATTCCCTATTTCTTTCAAAGTTGTCAACACCGGATCGTCTCCATTCTATTATAACTGGCCGGTAGAAGTAGCTTTGCTAGACCCTGAAAGTCATCAAAAAGTATGGGGGAAAATATTAGAAGGGGTAAACATCTCCGAATGGATGCCGGGAGATAATTGGTCGGTAGATGAGCATAAATACCAGACGGCTCCGGAGACTTACCACATCCGGAAGAATATTTCTATTGACGCCCCCATTGCCAAGGGAAAATATATCTTGGCTTTAACGGTGCTCGATCCGGCCGGTATGCAACCTTCGCTCCGATTTGCCAATGAGAATTATTTCGAAGGTGGTTATCACCCAATGGGCTATATCGGTATTGGTGAATCAGTTGCCGATACCCGTCTGAACCCAGATTTATTCTTCGACATTCGAAGTGACAAGTCTTTAAAATATCAACTCGAACAACCCGTTCCTGTGATATTCGACACGGATGTCGGCAATGACATTGACGACGTGCTGGCTATGCAAATGCTATTCAACTACGAGAAAGCCGGAAAAATAGATCTGCTAGGTATCACAATCAGCAAGTCCAATCCTTATTCAATCGAATATATTGACGGATATTGCCGCCTCAATGAGAGGGGAGACATTCCATTGGGATATGCATACAACGGAGCTACTCCCGAAGACGGAGGTTATCTCCGCCAAACTTTGGATACCATTATTGAAGGCAATAAGATACTGCATCCTCAAAGAAGCATAAAAGACAATCTGCCGGAAGGATATAAGTTGTTACGGAAATTACTGGCTTCACAACCAGATAATTCCGTCGTATTTATTGCCGTAGGACCGGAAACGAACCTTTCACGCCTGCTACGCTCGGAAGCCGATGAATACAGTCCTTTGGACGGCAAATCACTCGTTGCCCAAAAAGTGAAGCTGTTGTCCGTAATGGGAGGACTCTATGGGAACGAGTTCGATTTCCCCGAATGGAATCTAGTGCAGGATATAAGTGCAGCCCAAACCGTATTCAGCGAATGGCCCACTCCGGTCATTGCAAGCGGCTGGGAACTAGGCAACAAATTGTTGTATCCGCATCAGAGTATCTTGAATGATTTCCCGAACGCTTACAAACATCCTCTTTGTGTATCTTACCAGATATATGACAAAATGCCTTATGACAGGCAAACTTGGGATTTGACCTCTGTCATACAGGCCATAGAACCGGAGAAGGATTATTTTGAACTGTCAACAAAAGGAACGATTACAATAGACAGTGCAGGACACAGTCTTTTTAATGCGTCAGACAAAGGACAACATCAATATCTTATGATTCAAGGAAATGAGAATATTCAGAGAACATTAGATGCCATTGTCCGCCAGGTGACAGGGAAAGAAGAAAAGAATATAAACCAATAAAGAAAGAATCATGTTTATAGTCAATAGTTATACACTAGCCATTATCTTTTGCTTCATAACCATGATATGTTGGGGTTCTTGGGGTAACACCCAGAAACTGGCCAGCAAGAACTGGCGTTATGAGCTTTATTACTGGGATTATACGATCGGTATCTTATTATTTGCCTTACTTCTCGTTTTCACACTCGGAAGTTTCGGAGATTCGGGGAGAGGTTTTCTGGAAGATATCCGGCAAGTAGATGCCAGATACATAGTCAGTGCTTTGATCGGAGGAGTTATCTTCAATGCTTCCAACATCTTACTTTCAGCTTCAGTCTCCATCGCCGGAATGTCGGTTGCTTTTCCGTTGGGTGTAGGACTTGCCTTGGTCCTAGGTGTGTTTATCAATTATTTCAGCACCCCTAAAGGAGATCCGTTCTGGTTGTTTACAGGAGTAATCTTGATTGTTATCGCTATCATCTGCAATGGGATAGCGGCAGGCAGGCAACAGAAAGAGGGAAATAATAATAGTAAGAAAGGGATTATTCTTGCGGCTATTGCCGGCATACTTATGTCTTTCTTCTACCGCTTTGTAGCTGCCGCTATGGATCTTAATAATTTCGACTCTCCGACTCCGGGCATGGCTACTCCATATACTGCTTTCTTTATATTCTCAATCGGTATCTTCCTGAGCAACTTCCTATTCAATACAGTTATTATGAAACGCCCGTTTGTAGGAACTCCGGTAAGCTATAAAGAATATTTTGCGGGAAAAGCAGGCACACATCTGGTAGGTATCCTCGGAGGATGTATATGGGGATTGGGAACTGCTTTGAGCTATATAGCCGCAGGAAAAGCAGGAGCTGCCATCTCCTACGCGCTCGGTCAGGGAGCACCTATGATTGCCGCCTTATGGGGCGTATTTATCTGGAAAGAGTTCACCGGTAGTTCCAAATCAACCGACAGGCTTTTAGGAATCATGTTTATTCTGTTCATCACAGGATTATCATTCATCGTTTTATCCGGAGGAAACTAATTATGAAAATAAACCATATTCTTTTTCTACTGACGGCAGCCTTCTGTTTTCCTTCGATAACAGTTGCCAAAATAATTGAGGCCAGTTCGCCGGACAAGAAAAATGTGATAACCATCGAGACTAACAATCAGGTCAGTTACAGCTTATCCCGGAATGGAACAAAGATTCTTGATACTTGCCCGCTCTCACTTACAGTCGGAAACGACACTTGGGGAACAGACAAATGTAGAAAGATAGCTCGTAAAAGCGTTTCGGAGAAAGTGGAATTTATTGTACCACGTAAATATAAAGAGACAGTGGATAATTATAATCAGGTTGAGCTTATTTACAAAGACTATAAAATCGAATTCAGAATCTATAATGACGGAGTGGCCTATCGTTTCGTAAGTACTGCAAACAATAAACAGCCTGTAAAGAAAGAGTCGGTATCTTTCCGCTTCGGACAGGATCACACCTCGTACACTCTTTTAACCGACCAGCTACAAAACTGGTTTGAGCAGGATTATACAGTAAAGCCGATCAATGCATTACCCAAAGACAGTTTCTCCGTAGCTCCTGTAATGGTTGAAGTAGACAAATACAAAGTATTATTAGCAGAAGCCAATCTCTATAATTATCCGGGAATGTACTTACAACCCGCCCAAGAATCCTTCCATGGCATTTTTGCCAATTATCCGGATAAGGAAGTGCCATACGAAGGGTATAATAAAATTTATGCCTCCACACGCAAAAATTATCTTATTCCCACCTGCGGAAAACGGGTCTTTCCATGGCGGGTAATCGGTACTTTCGACAATGCCTCTTCCATATTACAAAGCGAGCTTATATATTTACTCTCCGAAGAGAAAGAACAAGCCGCCGACTATACATGGGTTAAACCCGGTAAAGTATTATGGGACTGGTGGAATGACCGTAATATCTATCATATAAATTTCAAAAGCGGCATTAACACCGATACATATCTATATCTGGTAGACTATGCAGCCAAACATCACATCGAATATGTCCTGATTGACGAAGGCTGGTCGGCACGTAACGATCTGTTAACCCTCAATCCCGATGTTGACATTCCGCGTATCTGTGAATATGCAACAGAAAAAGGAGTAGGTATCCAGTTATGGTCGAAATGGGTAAACATCATGCGACAAATGGATGAGGCTTTTGCACAATTCAGCAAATGGGGAGTGAAGGGAGTCAAAATAGATTTTATGGACCGTAATGATGCCAAAATGGTTAACTTCTACGAACAAGTAGCTATTAAAGCCACTCAATACAAATTATTAGTAGACTTTCATGGTTCTTACCCCAACGAAGGCATGAGACGCAAATATCCGAATCTGATGACACGCGAAGGAGTAATAGGACTGGAGTATAACAAATGGAGCAAAAGAGCCACAGTTACACATGATGTAATCATCCCTTATCTCCGTATGTGGGTAGGCCCAATGGACTATACTCCCGGAGCTATGCTTAACGCACATCCGGAAACATTCTATGAAAATCAACATGAACCGATGAGTCAGGGCACACGTAGCCACCAATTAGCAATGTATGTAGTCTACGAAAGCCCGTTGCAAATGATTTCGGACAGTCCGACTAAATATGACGAGAATCTCCAGAGCTTTGAATTTATCAAAAGTATTCCTACAACCTGGGATGAAACAGTTCCTTTAGAAGGAGAAGTGGGCGAATATATCGCTCTTGCACGCCGGCATGGCAATACATGGTACATCGGAGTAATAAACGGAAGTACTCCACGGCATATTGAAATTGATTTATCATTCATAGGAAATGGCCCGAAGAAGATAAAAGCGCATATAGACGGAGTAAATGCCAGTCAACAAGCAAAAGACTCACAAATAATAGAACAAATTATCAAGGATAATGAGAAACTACTCATAAATATGAGTAGAGGAGGAGGATATACAGGTATTATTCATATAGAGAAGTAACATTTTACAGTTACTCAACAAGGCAGGCTGTCTCTTTTTCTTGAGACAGCCTGCCTTTATCTTACTCCCAATCGTTTCAGACTGTAATATCCAGCAAAATCTCCCCTTTTACGTTCAGAACTTTCACTTTTAATTCATCTTTCTTCTTCTCCAGAATCATCACCGTAGCACTATCCATCTTATATCCTCCACCGATAACGACCGGATAATTATTGCCTAACTCGCCCTTCGGATGAAAAGCATATTTATGGGTATATGCATTCTAGGTAGTTCGGAGTTCTACTAATATAGGACGATGGTCGGAAGCCATAGACTCGTTCAATACTTGTGCGGATATAAGAGCAAAACCGTTTGCATTGGATTTTAATGTCGCAATATAGTCTATCGTTTCCTTAGGCTCTGGAGCCGGATAAGTATGCTGTTTGGGATTGGAAAGTAGCTGAAAATCCTTTTGCAGTTCTTTAATAAAGTCGGATTCCGGTTCTGCATTCATGTCTCCGGCTAAGAAAAGAGGCTTTTTATAAGGAGCAGTAAACGATTTCACAATCTTCAATGATTCCATTCGGTCTTCTTCTGTCAACGACATATGAGTGCAACAGTAAATGTAATCTTCAAACTCTGCGAGAATCAAGGCACGTGCTTCTTCCCTTCCCGGCAAAGGGATAGTTTGCAGGCGTACCGGAACTTGTCTGGTTAGTAATCCGATTCCGTATTTTCCACCATCAAAATCAATGGCAGGTGCAAAGTAGGCATGCATTTGTGTACGCTCGGCAATTTCTCCTAACACATACTTCTGCCCGCTCCGGTTCGTCATACTGTCCACTTCCTGTATAGCCACCACATCGGGAGAAGCGTTGTTTATCACATTCGCTATACGCTGGAAATTACAGACATCATCCATGCCGTTTGCATTCTTGATATTGTAGGTCATCAGCTTCAATGTGTTCTGAGCCTGTACCGAAAAGACAAATAGAGTAGCAATAACTAATAAAAGATTCTTTTTCATGTTTCTCATTTTGGGGGTTAATGTTAAGCGGCTCAAAGGTAGCGAAAAAACAAAAAGCCGCAAAGATATGTGTCCATACCTTTACAGCTTCTACCATGAATTGTTTGTGTGTGTCTATTATATCTGCATGTTTCAAATAACGCCCCGCACTCTGTCATCAAAAGCGGAAAGCGCGGCTTTCGCCCCTTCTCCCATAGAGATAATGATTTGCTTATATGGTACGGTCGAAACATCTCCGGCTGCGTAGATACCCGCCACTTTGGTTCGACAATGCGCATCAATCACAATCTCACCCGGACGGTTGGTTTCCACTACTTCTCGAAATACATTGCTATTTGCAGAAAGTCCGATTTGTACAAATACGCCATCCAGTTCAACGAGACGTTCTTCTTCTGTTTTACGGTCTTTAATACGCAGGGCAGTCAGTTTATCGCCGTTTCCTACCACCTCGGTAGTTTGTGAGCTGACAAATACCTCTACGTTCGGCAATGATTTAAGGCGTTCCTGAAGTACGTTATCTGCCTTCAGTTCATCCATAAATTCAAAGACAGTCACTTTAGAACAGATACCTGCCAAGTCGATAGCCGCTTCAATTCCGGAATTTCCACCGCCAACTACCGCTACGTGCTTTCCTTTATAGAACGGGCCGTCACAGTGAGGACAGAAAGCAACACCGCGACCGATATACTCCGCTTCTCCCGGAACATTCAGCCTACGCCAGCTTGCACCAGTCGCAATAATCAATGCAGGAGCCAGAAACTTCTCGCCGACAGAAGTAGTCACCTGTTTCTGCTTTCCCAGTATTTCCACTTTCTCTATCTTACGATGTTCCAACAAATCCACCGGATAACGCAGCAAGTGAGTTTTCAGGTTATCTGCCAGTTCGCTGCCTGTCGTTTCAGGAACAGAGATTAGGTTTTCGATGCCGACAGTCTCTTTCACTTGTCCGCCGACACGTTCGGCTACGATAGCTACACGCAATCCTTTACGGGCAGAATAGATAGCAGCCGACACTCCCGCAGGGCCTCCACCGGCAACAATCACATCATATTCTTTCACCTCAGCCACCGCTTTGGTTTCATCAATTCCATATTGCTCTTCCAATTTTGCAAGCAGTTCGCCGAATTCGCCACGGCCTACATGGAGCAATTTGCCGTCAGCAAACACGGAAGGCACTCCCTGTATCTTCAATGCATCTACTTCGTCCTGGTAGAGCGCACCGTCCACCATTTCATGCGTAATGGAAGAATTGAGTGTTGTCATCGCATTCAAAGCCTGTACAACATCGGGGCAGTTCGTACAAGTCAGCGCGACGTAGGTAACCAGATGTATCGGGCCTTTCAGTGCTTTCACCCGGTTACAGACAGCCTCATCGGGGAAATTCTTCCCTTTGCCGTCCAGATTCAAGATAGCCAACAATAGCGAAGTAAACTCGTGCCCGTTGGGGATTCCCCGGAAAGTGATTCCGGTACGGTCACCGTTCTTCAATAAAGTAAATTTCAGTCCGCTTCCTTCATTCACTACACAAGTGATATGGTCGGAGCAGTCCGCTACGTCTCCCAGCAGTTCAACCAGTTCAGTTCTGTTTTCGTGACTGGATGATACGGATATATCAAAAGTAAAATTCGCCTCCAGTCCGGCAAAGATACCCTTCAGTTGTTCTTTCAATGCAGATTCTAACATATACCTTTTTCTCCTTCTATTTCTTTGAAAAGAAAGACCGGCAGCGTCTCCCGTTACCGGCCCTTCATAATCATCATTATCAAAAAACTATCAAATCTTACCTACCAGGTCGATGCTCGGTTTCAGGGTAGATTCACCCTTCTTCCACTTGGCTGGACAAACCTCTCCGTCGTGAGTCGCTACAAACTGAGCAGCTTCCACCTTACGAAGCAATTCGCTCGCATCACGGCCTATGTTGTTATCATTCAGTTCCACCACTTTAATCTTTCCTTCCGGATTGACAACGAATGTACCGCGATATGCCATACCTTCTTCTTCGATATATACTCCGAGTGCACGGCACAGAGCACCTGTCGGGTCTGCCAACATCGGGTATTGAATCTTACGGATACTTTCAGAAGCATCATGCCAAGCTTTGTGTACGAAGTGCGAGTCAGTACTTACCGAGTAGATTTCAACGCCCATTGCTTTGAACTGGTCGTACTTTTCAGCCATATCCACCAATTCAGTAGGACATACGAAAGTAAAATCGGCAGGATAGAAGAACAGAATCGCCCATTTACCTTTCAGGTCATTGTTGGTTACAGTCTTGAAAGCTCCGTTTTGAAAAGCCTGAACACTGAATTCAGGAAGCTGAGAATTTAAAATTGGTTCCATAATCTTTATTGCTTTTATTGTTATTAATTGATTTGACTTATAACATCAGAAACTTCGTTTTGTTTCTTGTTTCTGATGCAAAGATAAAGGCGGAAGACCCGCCTTTGCAAAAAAAGTCCAATCGAATAATTCTATACGGCGATAGATGAAACTTATCAATCAACCTCCGGACAAATACAGAATGATTCGTAGATCGGGACAATGCCCCATCCGATATTTTTTATAATTTTGCGTGCGGAAACATACTAATTGAAACCATATATATACGATTATGAAGCATCCTCTCGACCAATTCCAATATTGCCCAAAATGTGGTTCCTCGCATTTCGAGGTCAACAATGAAAAATCCAAGAAATGTACCGATTGCGGCTTTGTCTATTATTTCAACCCGTCTGCCGCTACCGTGGCGCTGATTCTGAATGAGAAGAACGAGTTGCTAGTCTGCCGACGCGCCAAAGAGCCCGCCAAAGGTACGCTCGACCTTCCCGGCGGCTTTATTGATATGGACGAAACAGGGGAAGAAGGCGTAGCCCGTGAAGTATTGGAAGAAACCGGATTGAAAGTGAAGCAAGCCATTTACCAATTCTCACTTCCCAATATTTACATCTACTCCGGGTTTCCCGTGCACACGCTTGATATGTTCTTTCTTTGCACCGTAGAAGATATGAGCCATTTCTCGGCAATGGATGATGTAGCGGATTCCTTCTTCCTGCCTTTATCGGAGATACGTCCGGAAGATTTCGGGTTGGACTCTATACGGCGGGGACTTATACGGTTTCTGAGCCAACATAACTAACCGGAGGCTTCACTAAACTTTCGGTATGCAAATTGCGTTCTAAGCGAAAAAAAGTGTATCTTTGTACAATTAGAATTCTAAATCTATCCTAGTCATGAGCAAGATTTACCCCATCGGAATACAGAACTTTGAGAAGATTCGCAGAGACGGATATTTCTACATCGACAAAACTGCCTTAGTCTATCAAATGGTAAAGACAGGCAGCTACTTCTTCCTGAGCCGCCCGCGCCGTTTTGGGAAAAGTTTGTTAGTGTCTACGCTCGAAGCCTACTTTGAAGGTAAGCGCGAACTCTTTGAAGGACTTGCGATAGAGAAACTGGAAAAAGACTGGACAAAGCATCCTATATTGCACATAGACCTCAATACCGAAAAGTACGAGAACCTGGAAAGTCTGGAAAATATTCTGAACGATACTCTTTACAAATGGGAAAAGGTGTACGGCACTGAACCATCCGAAACCTCGTTGCCCCTCCGCTTCAAGGGCATCATCCGCCGTGCTTATGAACAGACCGGAAATCGTGTTGCCATTTTCGTAGATGAATATGACAAACCCATGCTGCAAGCTATCGGCAACGAAGAACTGCAAAAAGCTTTCCGCAACACTTTGCAAGCCTTTTACGGAGCTATAAAAACGATGGACGGCTACATAAAGTTCGCCTTTCTGACAGGCGTCACCAAGTTCGGCAAAGTAAGTGTATTCAGCGCATTGAACAATCTGATAGACTTATCTATGGACGAGCGTTATGCAGCAATATGTGGCATGACGGAAGAGGAAATCCATGATAATCTGGAAGAAGACCTGCTCGAACTCGCTGACAAACAGAAAATGAGTTATGAAGAAGTATGCCGTGAATTAAAGACGTGTTACGATGGGTATCATTTCGTAGAAAATTCTGTCGGCATATATAATCCGTTCAGCGTGCTTAATACATTCTTCAAAATGAAGTTCGGTAGTTACTGGTTTGAAACCGGAACACCTACTTATCTGGTGGAATTATTAAAAGCCCATCACTATGACCTGCACTGTATGGCGCATGTAGAAACCGATGCCGACATACTGAACAGTGTCGATTCGGCTTCGACCAATCCTATTCCCGTGATTTATCAAAGTGGATATCTCACTATAAAGAAATTTGATGAACGCTTTGGCATATACCGCCTAGGATTTCCCAATCGCGAAGTGGAGGAAGGTTTTATGAAGTTCCTGCTTCCATTCTATGCGAACACAAATAAGGTAGAATCACCTTTTCAAATTCTAAAGTTTGTCTGTGAGGTGGAGAGTGGCGATTATGAATCTTTCTTCCGCCGCTTGCAAAGTTTCTTTGCCGATACACCCTATGAGTTAATACGCGACCAGGAATTACATTATCAAAATGTACTGTTCATCGTTTTCAAGCTTATCGGTTTTTATGTAAAGGCAGAGTATCGTACATCACAAGGGCGTATTGACCTCGTGTTGCAAACCGATGAATTCATATATGTAATGGAATTTAAACTGGAAGGCAGTGCCGAAGAGGCCCTTAGACAAATAAACGAAAAGAATTATGCGCAGCCTTTTGCAGCCGACCCTCGTAAGTTATTCAAGATAGGGATTAACTTCAGTAGTCAGACAAGGAATATTGAGAGGTGGATTGTAGAATAATAGTACAAGAGTTGGGAAAATGAAGTACAAGAGCTGGTAAAGTAAAGTACAAGAACGAGACAGAAAAAGTACAAGACTTTAACAAATGAAGTAGACAACTCAGATAGAAGAAGTACTTAGATTGAAATCAGAGCAGGCTCTTTTGATACCTTTTATCCCACCCAACAAAAAGTAGGGAAAGTTGCTTTCAGCTTTCAGTTTCCTCTGCAACCCCCTATTCATCGGCATCCCGGCTGAAAGCGCTCATAAAAATAGCCTTTCAGCCTTCAGCTTCTCAAAAAACTGCAAAATCAATAAATAAATTACACACACATCTATCCTAATATATGTCTACATAACCAACATATTGGACATATAGATTCACCGTACTGTATATATATTGCCACCGTGGTGTACATATATAGCCACCACAATGGATATATATACCCACTAAACAGCTTGACGACTGCGCTGTGCATGTATATATTCTAGCCCCAGCCCATACCTCTTCTGAACACCGGGCATATCGACAAGAGCTATGAACACATTACAGTCTAAATTTCATTTCCCTTATTATAATTACTTCTCAGTTCAGTTGGAGTTATACCAAATAACTTTTTACAATAACAAGTCAGATGCGCAGGAGAGCTAAACCCAAAGTCCATAGCTATTTCCCGGAAAGCAATATCCGGATCACAAATTTTCTCACGAACCAATTCAGCCCTCCGCTCCTGCATCCATCGGTAAGGGCTCTGGCTAAAACTCTCTTGAAACTTACGATTAAAAGAGCGTTCCGAAACACAACACAAACTTGCAAATTCTTTCACCGTTTTCACATTCTTATAATTATCCAGTACAAAATCCTCGAACTTCCGTCTTACTCCAGTCGTTCTAGAAAAGAAGGCAGCAAGTTCTGATTTAGTATAAAATCCCCTCAATGCAAGAATGATTTCCTGCTGCTTAAGAATATGCATATGCCTACATAGCAATCCTGTATCCAGATAAAAAAGTAACTGCCTCAAAATATATAACAGAGGCTTTCGGATTGGTAAAATGCAATTATTACCGTTCTCCATTTTTACATGTGAAATTGATTCAAAATACATTTTGTCACAAGCCGTTATCTGCTTATTCCAAAACAACAACAAACATTCTGCCGACACAATACCTTCAACCCTATTTTCTTCATGCCGCGGTATAAGCAGCATGTTATGCTCTAAAAGGTGTATATTATGCTCCCTGCCTATATTAACAGATAATTCTCCTTTCAAAAGAAATAAAATACAAAAACAACAACTATTATCAATCTGTCCGGATTCTTGCGCAGACAATCTGTATTGGGTAAAACCACTGTCTATTTTAATTCCATAATTAAAACAGGAATGATGTTCCGACAAATAAAGCAATTTCATGTTATAATCTAAGTAGTTTAATTTCAATAAGTAGTTTAATTTTAAAATAACTCGCTTCGCTTACTATGTTTGTTTTTTAAAAACACATACTTTTAAACTACAAACAAAAACTGTAATTCTATAAACACTTACTTCATTTTACATATCTTCCTAAATACAAGAAACTCCCCCACCACATAAACTATTACGATAAATGGGGAAGTCTGATGATTATAAAGCAGAACTGCTTCTATTTAGGATACATCTTCTATTTTTCTATCACTTCTTATTTAGAATTAATAGTACAAATACTTACCCGGTTCCAATCCGGTTCCTCAAACATATAGCCAATTCCCTGTCCTTCAGCAACAATTCGATCCTTTGAAATCCCATACTTATTAACCAGCATCTTTTGAACTGCCTCGGCACGCTGTCGCGCAATACGCTCATTAAGTTCTTCACTACCCTCCGGAGAAGCGTAACCCTTGATTACAACTCCTGCCTCTTTATGATTTCTCAAGTAAACTGCAATCCGTTCAACATTAGGTAATTGAGAATTATCAATAGTTATTCTACCTTGACGAAAAGTAATCACAGACTCCAGTGTTTTTTTACTATTGTCAATCGTATCTTTCACAATTTTCGGTTCTCGATTCCTGTACTCTTCCAAAGCTGTTTCTAAATCTGTCACTTTTTGGTTAGCATCCTGCAATACATTATCATTGCGTTCAAGTTCTGAACGAAGTTGATTTATTTGAGCATTCAATGCATCAAATTCAGACTGGTCGTAAGGTCTTACTTTAGTAAAATGATGTTCACCATTGCTACATCTGAAATGATACACCAAACCAGCACTAATCTCCCACATGGCACGCCCCGAATGAAAATATACAGGTTTCGTACCCATAGAATTCATATCATATACAAGAGCCGGTTTGAGAGCTAGAGTCCACGCCTTACTTTCCCCTAAATTAAAATTAAAATTTAGTCCTAACTTAGTAGACATGCCATTTTGATCTTCCCCCATGTTTCTACCAACATAATAATGCATCCAGCCAATACCAGCCACAGCCTCAATCTCAAAACTTCTTGGAATACCGCTATAACCTCCAAAAAGATTATTTAAATTCACCAGTCCTAACAAACTTACATTTGATTCATCAAATGCTGTTTTACTTTTTGTTGTATTAAAATAACCCATTGCCTCAAAATCCAATCCAAAGGTAGGGGTTAAATGTTTGCTTACATGAACTCCAACTGTCGAACGCATGTTTTTAAAAAACGAGTGATGAGTCAATGGGGTCACGCCACCCACATTAATACCTATTGCCCAATTATCCGCAAATTTGTTTCCTTCCAAAGCAGTTTGTCCACTTACATGGCAAATGGCAATACCAGATAGCAATAAGCCTACAAAAATCTTTTTCATCATAATTCTTATTTAAATTTATTATTAGCAGAACTGGGGGCTGAAATATATATCATTCCCAACATTCTACCCTTAACTATATAGTTGACTAACTACTACTTTCATTTACAATACAAAATAAAATAACCCATTGTGAGTATCTATGTTTATGTACGTCTTTCTCAGCTGCAGTAATGGAACGTACCCACGACCACGATTCTACGGTCCTCTACGTAAAGTCATATTTTTCTGTTGTTTTCCAATATTCAACAAACACTAATCCGGCAAAGTGAACTAATTGTAATCAGCTATCTCACACCAGAATAAACGTTGTATAACATTTTACAAAAGAAGGCAATTCCTATCTCAATCCGTTATAAATAAACGACATTATATTTTATACATCAGACAACTATCATTTATATAGAGGCTTCATCATTTGGAGATTCATAGTTTTGGCTATAATTCAAGCGGGAAAAATAATTATATAACATAAAGAACCTATTTCAGCATATCCCCCTCCTTCTTAGAAACATGTTTTCCAGAAGTGATATTCATTCATTGATTTTATTATTATCCAACAACACAACACGCACCCAGTCAACCCACATTTCTCCCGGCAAATCTTCATCATGGATTTCTCCCGGCCATGTCATCATGCCATTCAATTCACCTCCCAATGAAAAATTTAGAATTATATTGAAGGGATATTCACAAAATGGATACTGTAGTTTCTCCTTATCCAAATGTTGGTTCTCATATTTCCAAGTCTCTTTGCCGTCGACATAAAATATTAATTCCTTTTCAGTCCGCTGCACTGCATATACATGATCTTTAGTTACATCAAAATTCTTATCAGGCTCCTTGTTCGTTACTCCTGCAGAACCATTTTCACCATTTATATAAAAAGTATGTACCGTTTGAAAGATCTGCTTAGGACTCCCTTGTACCCATTCCATAAGATCTATTTCTCCCCCTCTGGGCCATTTCGGCGCTCCTATAGGCATTTGCCAGATAGCAGGAAAACCTCCACGGACCAATTTCGTTAATCTGGCCTTAACTTCCAAACGTGTACCACAGGGAAAACCTATTTTGGAAAACACCCCGCCATTTTTATAAATCCCGTTGTCCTTCCAGGCCCGCAACTTCAAATAGCCATCCTCCACCTTTACATTTTCGTAGCCATCCACACCCCTGAAATACTGTGACCAGGCGTTGTTGCCATACGTACAAAGTTTCCAGATTGCTGTATCGGGCACAACACATTTCGCATCAAAATCATCAACAAACAAAATGTTTTCAAGTGTATCCACTCCGATTTGCTCCTTTTCTTCTGCGCATACATAAGTAACAGTCCCACCTATAGCAAATAATAAATAGCACAAAATTGATCTCATATGATTATAAATTAAAAAGATTAAAAACCCATTCTTTCTTCAAAAACAATATTACCTCATCGAAAGAAGAGTTGTCACCACAAGAGTGCTGACAACTCCCTTCGACAGGCACTATCACCTCAAAAACAAACTTTTACACCATAAATATTATTCTAAATCATAGAGTACATTCAGGACCCTATAAATCTATTTACAAAAAACTATTTCCACTGATATACCCGCACATAATCCACTTGCATGATAAAAGGCAAATGTTTCTCATTTATAGGACCAGCCATCCCCTTTCCACCTGCAACATTCAATATCAAGAAGAAAGGAATATCAAAGGGCCATTGTACTGCGCCCAAACCTTTGTTATAATAGGTTGCGCAAACTTCTCCATTTACCGTAAAATCAATTTTCTTATCGTTCCATTCTATTCCCCATATATTCCATTCACCCTGCTTGAATTTAGACCCTGAATGACCAAAAGGATATGTCTTTTGCTCCGTACCAGTAGTATGTACCGATTGTACAGCAACATCTAAATCTTTTATATGCTCCATTATATCTATTTCACCACTTGCAGGCCATCCTCCATGTTCCGAATTGGCAGGCATCATCCATATAGCCGGCCACGAACCATTCCCTGATGAAAACTTAGCTTTAATCTCTACTTTACCATAAGTAAAATCAAACTTTCCATTATCAGTGCGTATACTTCCAGATTTATATCCGCGGGGATCTGTTTCATCCTTCATAAACTTGAGATTCAACAAGCCATCTTCACACCAAGCAACGGATGTATCATTCGGCTTATAATAATAGGAATGAGCAACATTTCCCCTGGGAGTATAATTCCACTTCTTGGAATCAACGGCCCCATCAATATTAAATTCATCTGAAAAAATCAGAACCCACGATTTATCCACTCTTTCAACGGAATCTTCTTTCTCTGGTCGCAGCACATCAATGGAACTGTCAGAAAAGTCGTTTGAACATCCGAAAAATAAAACTGCTAATAAAGGTATTATACTTTTTTTCATAACTCAACTTCGTATTATTTTATATTATCTTTATATTACCATAAACAGATATAAAAGTATATCTAGCCGGAATACGAAACTCCTCCCTTCCAACCGGACATATTCTCGTCATATCTTCTTCTATTCATAACCAGGAGTCTGTTTCAATGCCGAATCATTATCAAGTATATTCTGATCCAACGGCCATAAAACTTTATATGCCTCAGTCTTCTGATCAAGAATAGCAACTTTATTATCAATATCACCTTCTATACAGAACACTAATGGAATACCGTCCTTTGCATTCTTCATACGGCACAAATCCCACCAACGTTGTCCTTCCTGTACAAACTCCTTATCCTTTTCATGTAAAATAGCTAATTCATTAGTTAGAAAATCAGATGCCTTATATATATGTGAACCTGCCTCAGACTTATACGCCCTATTTCTGACTAAATTTATATATTTCTCAACATTTGCATTATCACTCTCCATATTAGCGATCTCGGCTAATGCTAGATATACCCAGGATAAGCGGTAAAGAATAAGATCACCATCATAAACTCTATTTCCCTGAGCATTGAGAGAGCCCAAATTTTTACATACATGAGTGCCATATACATACAATTCTCCACTTTCCTTTTTCCGATATGAAGGCATAAATGTGGCGTCACAACGAGTATCACCTTTTTCAAAACTATTATAAAGCGAAAGTTTATACTCATATTTCTGTTGACCATTATTCTGTATATCAAGCGCATCATCCCATGGCGTTCCATCTTCTCTAAAACTATCTTTGTTAGTCGTTCCGGAAATAAGAGAATAGGTATATCCACGAGAAAGAGAGTTTTCTGCTTCACCCTCCATATAAGACACAGCCATTATCACCTCACTATTACCTTTGTTATCAGCACTGAATATACGTTTAAAATCTTGTTGCAATTGAAGTCCATAGTTACCCTCTACATCTTTCAAGAACTTCTTGGCCTTTGACAAATCCGATTCGGTGGCTTTATTATCACCGATAGTTACTTTGGAATTCCATAAATATACCTCTCCTGCCAAACATTCTGTGGCCGCCTTTGACCAATACACCTTGGCACCATGTCCATATGAATTAAAATCAGAATTCTCTCCAAAATATTGTAGGGAGGTTTCCAAATCCTTTTTAATCTGTGACATAACTTCACTTGGTTTAGCTCTCCCCAAAGTAAGTTTATTCGGATCAAGCACTCCATCAATAACTTCCACGCCAAGACGAATTGGTACCCCACCATAGACTCTATAAAGATCAAAATAGTAAAAGGCACGAAGACCATACGCCTGTCCAAGATAATAATTCTTTTTAGCTTCCGGAATGAAATTAGCATCAGTTACACGAGCTATAAAAAGATTGATATTGGTTATACAGCCATAAATATTTCCAAACTTGGTAACTCCGGGAGTCTCCTTAGACAGATTTTGTAAACGGATTTCCCCACTAGAGATAGACAGACCATCTGCACTTGCGCCATCCTTATAATGTCCGCCCCTTAATTCACCAAAAGTGATAATATGCTGTTCCGCCATATCTCGCAATTGTTTATGAAGACCGTCAATATATGCACTGACTTGGGATTCTGTTTTCCAATAGCTGGTGCTTCCATAATTATCTAACGGGGCGAGATCCAGCATATCCCCACATGATGTAGCCACTATAGCAGCTATGTTCAACATCATAATATGTATAAACTTTAAATTTCTCATCTCACTTCGAATTATTAAAATGTAACATTAACGCCAAATATAACGGTACGTGGCAAGGGATATCCTGACGAAATCTCCGGGCTTACCGTCCTGGCAGAAGTTAAATAGCCCAAATTCTGTCCCGTTATTGAAAATTGCAGTTTCTGCATATACAGTTTTTTAGACAATTCTTGAGGAAGAGTATATGACAAAGACAATTCTCTAATGCCTAAATAGTTACCCTTAGAAGCAAATAGAGTTGAGGTACGATAGTAATTGGCAGCTCCCACCTGATCAGCAAATACGTAACGGGGATATTTTGCGTTTGGATTGCTTTCACTCCATGTATTAAAAACATCCTTTGTCGTATTGTAAGTCCCCTGCATACATCCTAAAAACCAAGGAGTCTTATCATCATAAACCCAATAACCAAGCGCAAAGTCAAAACGGGCATACAAACTAAGTCCCTTCCAAGACATTGTGGTATTAAAACCACCATACCAACGAGGAGTAGTATTTCCTATTACAACCTGATCATACTGGTCAATCACCCCATCTCCATTTACATCCTTCCATTTCACATCTCCAGGTTTTAACGCTATGCCTTTTGCCCGCTCATTATCAGAAAGTTTATTCCAAGCTTCAGGGCCATATTGATATTTACCTTGAGCATTCCCCGAGGTCACAACCAAATTTCCCGGAATATCATCAACACTTCTGTAAATACCCTCGGCCTGGTAACCGACAAGTATCCCATACTCCATTCCCTCCTGAAAACCTCCGACATACACCTTCTCATCTTCCAACTTACCTGTACCCGGATTTACAACCTTCCGGCCGGTATACACTTGCTGTCCATTCTGTCTGTTTCGTATCTGCCCATTATCAGGAAGGGCTATAATCTTATTCTTATTATAAGTTATATTAAAAGATGCATCCCAAGTAAAATCACTGGCATCCAACACCTTACCTGAGAGTTGTAATTCGATTCCGCTATTACGCAATTTTCCATTATTGTTCTTAACAGAAGAGAATCCCGTGGTCGAAGGCAGGGTGAAGTCTGCATACTTGTCTGATGTCAGACGATTGTAGTAATCGATATCCAAATTCAAGCGTCCTCCCAAGAGTCCTACATTCAAGCCTATATCAAAACTAGCAGTTTTTTCCCAACGCAAAGAAGGATTAGGCAAAGTACCTATCAGAAAACCATTGTTGCCATGATATTTATTAGAATTATATGAACCTTGAAGAGTATATGGACCGATTCCGCTGGCATTACCGTTCAAACCGTAACTAGCCCTCAGCTTTCCATAATAGAGGAAAGGAAGTGATTCCTTGACAAAATCCTCTTTCGTAAAAACCCAGCCACCGGAAACTCCCGGAAAAAATCCCCACCGATTCTTACCCAGCAAAGAAGAATAACCGTCATAACGAAATACCCCGGAGAACAAATATTTACCCTCATAGTCGTAGTTCAAGCGTCCAAAATAAGAAAGAATACGGTAACGACTATGATTCGAATCTATCTGACGTTTACCCTCACCTGCATCGGTCAGACCTAAATCCTTAAAATCATCGGTAGCAGCACCAGAGCCGGATGCAGAGAAACCGTTATTATACTGATCATAAAATTCACTACCAAACATAATATTCAAATTATGAACAGCAGAAAATACAGTCGTATAATCTAGAACAGCATTATAGGTCTGAGAGAACTGACGAGAATAGCTTGCACTAGTTGAACGGGTTCGATTCCATTGCCCCGGAACCGTCTCATAGTCCTTGCGCATACTTTCTTCTACAGTATGAAAATAATACCAACTGGCAGAAGCCCTCAAGACTAATCCCTTGAATAAATTAGCTTCTAATGACTGTATAAGAGTAAACTTTGTCCGTTCATTATCCTGATCGTAACTCTTTGCAACATAATTCTGATTACCGTCTCCAGAACTAGGGCCCAATGTCGGATTACCGTCCTCGTCTTCAAAACGGACAGTAGGAGGAGTGCTCATCACCCGACCAAAATAATCACTTTCCTTCCCCCAGTCGTTGTTTAACCATACATAATTAGCCCGACTGAAAGTCGCATTGGAATTCGTTTTCAACCAATCTGCAATTTTGTACGAACCGTTGAATGTGAAATTATAACGTTTATATTCGGTAGTGATAGGAGCTCCGGGGGAGTCGTTATAACCCAAACTTGCATAATAAGTTCCTTTATCATTCCCCCCCGACATACTAACCGTATAATCCTGTGTCACTACCGGATTACGAAGATTATACTCCTCCGGTTTTGTCTCTTTATAAATGATTGTTTTAGAAGGGTCCAAAGGGTCCAGCATTTCTCGCCAGCCCATATTCAAAAGATAGGAATTTTCATCCGTTTTCCCCATAATATTCCACACCATATTCGCACCGAGCTTATTCCCCGTGCCAAAGGCGGTAGAACCTGTAAGATTTGCCGTAGCTGCCCACGGGGTATTTTTATAGGCTGTACGAAGGACTGTAATATAATCTTCCGCGCCCAAAAAGTCATAGGGATTATTAACATAACCGAGACCTATATTTGCTCTGAAATTAATTTCCCGATGTCCTGTCTGGCCAGATTTTGTTGTAATTAAAATTACACCATTACTTGCACGGGCACCGTATATGGCCGTAGCCCCGGCGTCCTTCAGAACATCCATAGATGCAATATCCTGAGGATTGATATCATCAAAATTATCACGAAGCTGTCCGTCCACTATCACCAGGGGACCTCCCGAACCATCAAATTCCGTTCCACCACGTAATATAACTTTAGGAGATGAAGTAGGATTTCCCGAAGTGAGAGAAACCTTTAAACCGGGAACAGAACCCGACAGTGCCTGAGAGGGATTTGTATATATACCCTTCTCTAATATCTGGGGACTGACAGTCGATATAGAATTCGTCAGTTTTGCCCGTGAAACTTTTCCGCCATAACCGGTTACAACAACTTCCTGCAAAAGCTCACTGTCTTCTTTTAAGATTATCTTAAAATTCATTTTTCCTTGCACACTCAAAGTCTGGGAGGAAAAACCTATGAATGAAACCTGTATACTGGCATTATCAGAAACCGAGAGTGTAAAATTACCATCAACGTCAGAAACAGTGCCATTTGTTGTTCCAACTTCCACAACACTGGCACCAATGACCGCCTCACCCGCAGTATCCGTTATTATGCCCGTAATACTTTTCTGCTGTGCCACAACTACAATCGAACACAGAAGACAAACAAATAAAATAAAACTCTTTTTCATACTCTTTTATGTTTTTCATGTTTAAAACGCCTATCAACAAGAGGCGTTCAACTACCATATATCCACTCCAAAAACATCACAAATTACGGAGGTATAAACAAAGGAATAAAGAAAATCATATTTAATAAATTAGGGGTTATTATTTACAAGCGCAAAGAAAGAGCTCATAAAACTAAACATAGTCAGAAAGCATTTAAAAAAAGTCATATATCATCCAATACTGCATTTTTTTATCAAAAACAGAATAATTAATAAACATTTTATGTATATACGTTGTTGAATAGAAAAATCTGTTTTAAACAACACGAAAATATAAAAATGTACAGGCTATTTGGTATATTCGCAATATTAACACTACTTTGCATATTATCTACATCAGGGCATGACATAAATTACCAGTTTACGTCTATTTCTGTAGCGGAGGGGTTGTCTCAATCTACCGTCCAATCCATACTTTTAGATAAGAAAGGGAAATTATGGATAGGAACAAAAAATGGTCTGAATTTTTATACGGGACAAAATCTGAAAATATTCAAAAGCTCCCCCAACGACAGATACTCATTACCAAGCAATCACATTATACATTTAACCCAAGATTCCCTTAATGACATATGGATATCTACCAGACAAGGTATGGTTAGATATGATGAGACACACGGGAATTTTATTCCCTTCAATCATGATATCATCTATTCTTCCTTATGCATAAATGGAGGAGTACTTTTCGGAAGTGAGAATCGAATATACAAATATGATTACCAAAAACGCTCTTTTAAAGCAATATGCATCAACCCCAAAGGTGCTACGGACAGTGACATTACCAAATATAGGGTACAAAGAATTATAGCAGTTTCTCCAAAGGAGGTGCTAATCGTCACTAGAAGGGATGGAATATATATATTGAATTACCCAAATATGCAATTAAAGCGTTTTTTCTCTTGTCCAAACAATATTTTGCAAGGAGCATGTCTGGCTTCAAACGGATACATATATTTATCTTTTTGGGGACAAGGCCTGTTTTGTTATGAGAAAACAGGAAAGCTTATAAAACAATATACGAGCAACAACTCCGGATTAACAAACAATTATGTATTGGATATAATAGAAAAGAAAGGATATCTATGGTTAGCAACTGATGGCGGAGGAATAAATCGTCTGGAACTACGCAATGAAAAATTCTCTAACCTCTATCATATTGCCGGAGATGAGAATTCACTTCCTGTCAATTCTATCACTGTATTATATAAGGATAGCAACGAATGTTTATGGGCGGGAAGTGTTAGAGGAGGAGTTTTCAATATCAAAGAAAGTTACATACATACTTATAAAGACTGTCCTTTAGGATATAATAATGGATTGAGCGAAAAATCTGTGACGAGTTTTTACGAGGAAGCTAATGGAAAGCTATGGATTGGTACAGACGGAGGCGGAATAAACTTGTATGATCCTCAAACGGGAAATTTCAAGCACTTCTCGTCTACCTATGGGGATAAAGTGATTTCCATAGCCCCGGTATCAGAAAAAGAACTAATGGTATCTGTTTATACAAAGGGACTTTTCCTGTTTGAAAAAAACACAGGCATTTATCGACCGTTTGTGATAATAAACGACAGTATTAACTTCAGACAGTGCTTTTACGGATATCTTCCACGCGCTCACCGAGTGACAGAAAACAAAATATATATATTTAGTAAGGACCTATGGGTATATAATATAAATAATAAAAAATTCTCTCCAATCAAAAACGATAACAATTATCAATTACAAGCCTCGGTCATAGCCTACTGCGACAAAAAGATATCCTTGGCAATGAATGGAAACAAAGTATTCCGAATCATTAATAAGAATGACAGCATTGATCTTCTTTTTCAATTGGACGAGAAAGAAGTTATCAGTGCGATTGATTACGACGGAATAAATAAGATATGGGTGGGAACAACAACAGGAATGGGATATTATGATATAAAAGAGAAAAGATATTTTAAAATCAGGTCACAGTTATTCAATGATATTACCGCCCTCCGTTATGAGCCTTCTTCAGAAAGGATATGGATCTGTGCACAAAACCAACTATTTTCTTACTGCATAAAAGAAAACAGATTTATTCAATGGAACAGAAGCGACGGATTTTATCCCAATGAAATAATATTTACTTATCAACAACGGGCTGAAAAAAACAGCCGATATCTTTACTTTGGTGGCATAGAAGGACTGGTCCGAATAAACACAGACATCCCAGAGCCTAATGAACCAGATCCGGAAATAGCACTTTACAGCATAGAACTCAACGGGCAACCGTATACATCCGGTATAGACACCCCCAATATAAAAGTTCCATGGGAACATAATGCACTCGCCCTACGGGTATATATTAAAAATAAAGATATTTTCCAGCGAGTTCCATTCCGATATATCATAAAAGGAAATGTTGATAAGATAATCGAATCATATAATCCGATATTGGATCTTTCCAACCTATCTACCGGTAAATACCGCATTGAAGTAGCATGTATGACAAAAGACGGAAATTATACCACTCCTATCTTTCTCACAAATGTCCATATTACCCCACCATGGTATAAAACAGACTGGTTTATAATATTATGTTGTATTAGCCTTATAGGAGGGGGTATTGCAGGAATATTCATTTTTAATATAAAAAAGGAAGCAAGAATACAAAAGAGACTAAAAGAATACAGACAATATCTGAACGAAAAGAGGATAGATTTCCTCATTCACATAAATCACGAATTACGTACTCCCTTAACATTGATTTATGCCCCACTAAAACGTCTCATGGACAAAAGTGAGATGCAAGGATTACCTCAGCATCTGATACCACAATTACAACTACTATTCAACCAAGCACAACACATGAGGGAAATAGTGGATATGGTGTTGGACTGGAGCAGTTTGGAGGCAGACTATAATAAATTGAAAATACAAAAAACTCAATTAAACGAATGGGTAACCGAGGTTATCAAAGACTATATGAATGAGGCAAAAGAAAAAGAGATATGCATACAATTACAAATAGATCCCAACATAGAGGAGGTATGGTTTGACAAACAAAAGTGTCAAACAGTAGTATCAAACTTACTGATGAATGCACTAAAATTCAGTAAGGCAAACAGCAATATAACAGTAAGCACGCAACGTCTTGAAAACACAGTCAGAATATCTGTTATAGACGAAGGAAGTGGTATAGAAGATTCGGATATGGCAAATCTCTTCACTAAATTTCACAAAGGTAATCACAAAGAGAGAGGAAGCGGATTCGGATTATATTATGCCAAAACAATAATGGAAATGCACGGGGGGCTTATAAGGGCCTATAATAATACAAACAAAGGAGCTACATTCTATTTGGAGCTGCCATTTCTCAATACAAATAAAAAAGAAGAGTCCACCCATTTACAGCAAAAAAGTTCTCCTCTCCCTTCCAGCATCCAAGATACACATTTCGATTGTACCGGAAAGACTGTGCTTATTGTAGAGGACGAAAAGGAGTTAAGGGAATATCTCATAAATTCTTTAACTGAGTTCTGTAAAAAAATTTATGCGGCAGACAATGCGGTCTCTGCCTTAGAAATCTGTCAGAAGAAACAGCCTTCTATTATTATTAGTGACGTAATGATGCCGCAAATGGATGGTTTTGAATTATGTCGTCAGATAAAAAACGACATCCAGACAAGCCATATCCCTATAATACTGTTAACAGCACGTTATGACCAGACAGCGATAACAACCGGATATAAATCCGGAGCTGATGCTTACATCCCCAAACCATTTGATCTAGACTCTCTAAAGATCGTCATCGGAAATATCTTAAAAAATAGAGAGAAAATACACAATCAATACATATCTATCAACCAGGCGACTTCTCTCCAGACTTTAACAAACAGTAAAGCTGACGAGGATTTCATGACAAAAATAAATACAATTATACATGAAAACCTATCTGACGAAGAATTTTCCGTCCAGCAATTGGCAGATGTCATGACAATTAGCCGTTCTTCCTTATACAACAAGATAAAAATTATAACAGGTTTGGGAGTCAATGACTATATAAACAGATTACGTATCGAAAAAGCGATCTCACTGCTTACCAATACAAATTTAAACATAAATGAAATAAGCAGTGAAGTGGGTTTTACTTATCCCCGATATTTTAGTTCAACATTCAAACAAATGAAAGGAATGACTCCCAAACAATTTAGAGAAGAGAATCGTATAAAATAAGTAGAAGTTCTTTGGAAACACAACTGGTATAAATTAGGTGGTCACAAAACTAGTTTTTTCAATTTCTATAATAGCCAGATAAACAGGCATTTTCAGTGCATCACCATTTGGATATATCGGGAAACTGAAAGCTGAAAGCGGAGAAGTTAATGAAAAGTTGGATTTAGCCCCAAACCTATAAAAAGACCATTTAAGACCAAGGCACACAATCAGCCCATAATCTTAAATAAGTATATTATACCACTCAAAATGAGAAGAATAGCATGACTTTCATTATCTTTGTAATCGTCATTAATTTAATGGTTATTCAATTAACCGCCATTAAGAATAAAGCCTGTAGTATGAAAATTTATGACCGAAAAAAAGAAATAGCGATAGCCCCGACAGCTCTCAACCGATTCAGCAAAACCGCCCTAATCAGAGAGGTAAAAAGAAACCCCAAAAAAATAAGCATCTCCGTGTTAGAAAACGTGTTGGAAAAGAAGAGCGAAACTTTACATAAAGAATTAAATGATTATAAAATAACTTTCAAAGGATTGTCTTTGAAAGATATGTAGTACTTTTGCATAAATACCCGATTATGAAAAAAGAAATTACTAGACTCATTTGTGCGGCTATCTGCTGCACACCCATTATAGGATTTGCCCAGACAGGTGACAAGTTCACTTCGACTGACAACCTTTATAAAGAAGGGAAAGAACTTTTCCAGGAAAAGAATTATGCCGCCGCCCTGCCGGCACTAAAGGCATTTGTAAAACAAAAGCCAACAGCCAGCCTGCTTCAGGATGCGGAATATATGCTGGCCAGTTCAGCATACGAATTGAACGACAAGAACCGTATCGAATTGCTCCGCAAATATCTCGACCGCTATCCCGATACGCCTTACGCCAATCGAATTTATTCACTGTTGGCTTCCTGTTATTTCTACGAAGGAAAGTACAATGAAGCGATGGCGCTCTTTAATTCTGCCGACCTCGACTTGCTCGGCAGCGAAGAACGTGACGACCGCACCTATCAATTGGCTACCTGCTATCTGAAAACGGATAACCTGAGAGAAGCAGTCATCTGGTTTGAGACTCTCCGCGCCAACAGTCCCAAATATGCAAAAGATTGCGATTATTACATTTCTTATATCCGATATACACAGAAACGCTATAACGAAGCATTGAAAGGTTTCCTTCCGCTGCAAGACAATCCGAAATACAAGGCGCTCGTTCCTTATTATATTGCCGAGATTTATGCACAGCTCAAAAACTACGACAAGGCACAGATTGTAGCACAGAATTATCTGTCGGCCTATCCGAACAATGAACATGCAGCGGAAATGTACCGTATCCTCGGAGATGCTTATTACCACTTCGGACAATATCACAAAGCGGTAGAATCATTCAGTGAATATTTGAATAAAGACCATTCGGCTCCCCGCCGGGATGCCCTTTATATGCTGGGACTTTCTTACTATCAGACGAAAGTCTATTCAAAAGCAGCCGAAACACTCGGTAAAGTGACAACTACCAATGACGCGCTCACACAGAATGCTTACCTGCACATGGGACTCTCCTATCTGCAACTAGCAGAAAAGAATAAAGCCCGCATGGCTTTCGAACAGGCGGCAGCGTCCAACGCCAATATGCAAATCAAAGAACAGGCGGCTTACAACTACGCTCTCTGCCTGCATGAGACTTCTTTCTCCGCTTTCGGTGAATCCGTTACTGCCTTCGAGAAGTTCCTGAACGAATTTCCGACTTCTCCTTATGCAGAGAAAGTCAGCAGTTATCTGGTGGAAGTTTACATGAATACCCGTAGTTACGATGCGGCTTTGAAATCAATAGACCGGATTGCCAAACCAAGCGCACAAATACTGGAAGCCAAGCAGAAGATACTGTTCCAATTAGGTACACAGTCCTTTGCGAACGCCGACTTCGAACAGGCTCTGAAATATCTGAACCAATCCATTGCCATCGGGCAATACAACCGTCAGACCAAAGCAGACGCTTACTACTGGTGTGGAGAATCTTATTATCGCCTCAACCGGATGATGGAAGCAGCGCGTGACTTCAACGCCTATCTGCAACTGACCACCCAGCCCAATAACGAAATGTATGCGCTTGCCAATTATAACCTGGGATATATCGCTTTCCACCGGAAAGACTATACGCAAGCAAGCAACTACTTCCAGAAATACGTCCAACTGGAGAAAGGTGAAAACGCAACGGCTTTAGCCGATGCATACAACCGTATCGGTGACTGCCACTTGCACGTGCGCAACTTCGAGGAAGCCAAACATTATTATTCGCAAGCCGAACAGATGAATACTCCTTCCGGCGATTATTCTTTCTATCAACTGGCTCTTGTATCCGGCCTGCAGAAAGACTATACTGGCAAGATAACTTTGCTGAATCGGCTGGTGGGAAAATATCCCACTTCTCCTTATGCCGTGAATGCTATTTACGAGAAAGGGCGGTCCTATGTATTGATGGACAATAACAATCAGGCAATCACTTCCTTCAAGGAACTGCTGAACAAATACCCCGAAAGCCCGGTCAGCCGGAAAGCTGCGGCAGAAATCGGACTGCTCTATTATCAGAAAGAGGATTACAATCAAGCTATCGAAGCCTACAAGCAGGTCATCAAGAAATATCCGGGTAGTGAAGAAGCCCGTCTGGCCATGCGTGATTTGAAGTCGATTTATGTAGATTTGAACCGTATAGACGAATTTGCGGCTTTGGCAAATGCCATGCCGGGACATATCCGCTTTGATGCCAACGAGCAGGATTCACTGACCTATGCCGCCGCAGAAAAGATTTATATGCGGGGACGGATGGAAGAAGCAAAGACGAGTCTCAACAAATACTTGCAGACTTTCCCGGAAGGGGCTTTCAGTCTGAATGCACATTATTATCTTTGCCTGATTGGGAACGAGCAGAAAAACTATGATATGATTCTTCTCCACTCCGGTAAATTACTGGAATATCCGAACAATCCGTTTGCGGAAGAAGCCCTTATCCTGCGTGCCGAAGTGCAGTTCAACCAACAACAGACAGCAGAAGCACTGGCTAGTTATAAGATACTGAAAGAGAAAGCAACCAACGTGGAACGCCGCCAGCTTGCTGAAACGGGAATACTCCGCTGCGCCTTCCTGTTGAGGGATGATATTGAAACCATCCATGCTGCTACCGACTTATTGGCTGAACCTAAACTCAGCCCTGAACTGAGAAATGAAGCTCTTTATTATCGCGCTAAGGCTTATGTTAAACAAAAGGCGGATAAAAAAGCGATGGACGACTTCCGCGAACTGGCAAAAGACACCCGTAATCCATACGGTGCCGAAGCTAAATATCTGGTTGCACAGTCGTTGTATGACGCGAAAGAATATGCTGCCGCGGAAAAGGAACTGCTCAACTACATAGAACAAAGCACACCGCACGCTTATTGGCTGGCACGTAGCTTCGTCCTTTTGTCCGATGTGTATGCCGCTATGGGCAAAGACCTTGACGCACGCCAGTATCTATTGAGCCTGCAACAGAATTACCAAGGCAACGATGATATAGCAAGTATGATTGAAAGCAGACTCGCTAAGTTGAAAGGTGAAAATTGAAAGTTGAAAATTAAAGAATAAAGAATAAGATGAAACAGTCTCTTTATATAATAGGCGGACTTGCATTGGCGATTTCCATGCCGTCCGGCCTTCAAGCCCAAACCACCCAGCCCAAAGATACGACCATGAATCGTACCGTTGTTGTGGAACAAGAATATAACCCGGATATTATGGACGCTTCGAAAGTAAACGTCCTGCCCAAAGTAGAAGAACCGACCGTGAGTAAGAAAGAGGTAGAGTATGCTACGACTTTCTTTCCGGCAACTTCTGTTCCTGCTGGTCTGATGAATCCTTATACCGGAAAAGAAGTCCAGCCGGGCAGCACTCCCGGATATGTACGTGCCAGATATGGTAATTTAGGCAATCTGGCTGTTCTTGCCAATTATTTATTCCGCCTCTCGGATAAAGACAAACTGAATGTACGTTTTCAGATGGATGGAATGGACGGAAAGTTGACAATCCCCTTTACCGACAACGAAAAATGGAATGCTTTCTATTACCGCACACGTACAAACGTGGATTACACACACCAATTCAACAAATTGGATTTGAATATTGCCGGAAACTTCGGCTTGAGCAACTTCAACCTCAAACCGGGAGGTGTAAACAGCAAGCAGAAATTCACTTCCGGTGACTTTCATGCCGGTATTCATTTTATCGACGAAACTGCACCGCTGCGTTTCAATGCCGAAACGAATCTGTTGATGTACGAACGTCAGCATAACATGCTCAATGAGAATGATGCCAATACAGCTCTTAAAGAAACAATCATACGTACCAAAGGAGATGTCACGGGAGCTATCGGTGACCAACAATCGGTGACTATCGCTTTGGAGATGAATAATCTTCTGTATAGCGGATATACAAAGAATACCGCTACCGGAGACGAGTTTTTCAAGAATTATACAACGCTTCTTCTGAATCCTTATTACGAACTGGATAACGATGACTGGAAATTACACATCGGAGCCAATGTAGACTTATCTTTCGGATTTGATAAATCTTTCCGCGTTTCACCGGATATCACTGCACAGTATATTTTCTCCGACAGCTATGTGCTTTACGCAAAAGCGACGGGCGGCAAGCTATTGAATGATTTCCGCAGATTGGAAAATGTCTGTCCTTACGGAGAACTGCCGGAAGCAAATACTTCTTCCGCATGGGGCTACGTGCAACGTCCTTACGACACTTACGAACAAATCAACGGTGCTGTCGGCTTTAAAGCCAGCCCTTATCCGGGAGTCTGGTTCAATGTATATGGCGGTTACCAAAACTTGAAGAATGATTTGTCTTATTTCAATTTCAACAGATTAAATGATGCCCACACTAAATACCTGAGCTTCGCTCAAGATAATACAAGCAACTTCTATCTCGGTGGTGAAGTCAGCTACGATTATAAAGATATTCTAGGAATATCAGCAAAATATACCTATCGTAATTGGGACAGCAAGAATGGAAAGGAATTATTGGCTGTAAAGCCTGTCAGTGAAATGTCTTTCAATGTACATGTTCATCCGATTTCCACCTTAAATATAAATCTCGGTTATGATTATGTGAACCGAAAAGAAGTGGAAGGATATTCAAAGATGACTGCCATCAACGATTTACATATCGGAGCCAGCTACAATGTGTTCAAAGGGGTATCTGTTTATGCACAGGTACACAATCTACTGAACAAAAAATATCAATATTATCTAGGCTATCCTGCCGAAGGATTCAATTTCTTGGGGGGATTGAGTTTCCGGTTCTAAAAAAATAAAGGGGCGTTTCCATTTTCGGATAACGCCCCTTTGTCAAACCAAAATTTAAACTTCAACTATTTTGTTATCTTCACCACAAAACCACCACCGGGCGCCATGTGTAGTTTCAGCTTCTTATCTGCCGATACACGAATCACTTCCCGCTTATAATCTTTTCCTACACGGTCGGCGTTGATGCCGTCTTTGAATATTTCAGCATTAAATTCACCTTTTCCCAAGAAAGACAAATCAACTTCAACATCACGTGCATTCCAGTCGGTCAGTCCACCTACATACCAGATGCCGTCTTTCTGGCGAGCCATGACAATATGCTCACCCACTTTGCCGCTTATAGGAAGCGTTTGATCCCATACGGTAGGAATAGAAGCGATAAATTTCGTACATTCTTCTTCTTTCATGTAGTTGGTAGGAGCATCACATAGCATATTAATAGGAGAATCGAAGATTGTGTAGAGTGCCAACTGACGGCAACGGGTTCCCTGGCTCATCGGTTCCGTATATACTGCATGGAAGTTTTTCATAATCACGTTGTTCATCGCTCCCTGTGTATAGTCCATCGGTCCGGCTACCATGCGGATGAAAGGTGCAGTTACATCATATACCACCTGATCCGTACCCGGTTCCGCCCATTTCAGTTCTTCCAGTCCATGAACCCCTTCAAAGTTGATAGTGTTGGGATAAGTACGTTGAAGACCGGTCGGTTTGAATGTACCGTGCAGGTCAATCAATAGTTTATATTTCGCTCCGGTTTCAGCCGCCTTACGATTGAACTCAACGACGTGCTGGTCGTCACGATCCATAAAGTCAATCTTAAAGCCCTTAATTCCCATAGCTGCATAATGTTTGCATACACGGTCCATATCCTTCTCAAAAGCGCGATAGCCCGCCCATAATATCAAATCCACATGCTTACTTTTCGCATAGCTGACTAATTCTTCCAAATCAATTTCCGGAATGATCTGAAACAAATCCGCTTTACCCGGAACTGCCCAACCTTCATCCAATATCACATATTCGATGCCGAACCTGGAAGCGAAATCAATGTAATATTTATAAGTCTCATTATTGATTCCTGCATGGAAGTCCACGTCATAGATATTCCAGTCGTTCCACCAATCCCAGGCAACCTTACCCGGTTTAATCCATGAAAAATCGGTGAATTGAGCCGGAGTAGCCAGTTTATAGACCATATCACTGCACAACAGTTCAGTGTCATCCTTTGATATGACCATTACACGCCAGGGAAAAGCGGTAGCTCCCTCTACCTTGGCAATATAAGGTTCACGGGATTTCACTACGCCTTTGAGCCCGCGTACTTCGTCCACCACTTTCTTAGGATAAGCGGCAAACGTGCCTTCCAAAGAGAAACCGGAATCCCCGTGCTTCACATACATACCCGGATAATCCAATAAATCGGCTTCGGTAATACAAACTTTCTTTTGATTCTTTCCCTCTACCAGAACCGGTAAGAAGGCAATCTGCTCCTTGTCCCACACAGACAAAGCTGTCTCTACATACGTATTTTGGAAAGAACTGTAAAAAGGATCTTTTTTACCCTCGTTCATTCTTCCTTTCGGAGAAGCCACGAATATTTTCGAGTCATTCGGGAAACAGAAAACTGCCTGTTCGCTTTCTACCATAAACGGCTTTTTCAAACTGGAAACAAAACGATAGGCGGCACCGTCTTCGTATGCTCTGAATACCAGACTATATCCACCTTTAAAATCAATCGTCAGTTCATTGAACCTGTCTTCGATTGATTTCTTTTTGTAGACAGGCGGGTAAATCGTTTCATTCACCGACCGCCTATTGACTTTCCTGACTTTCGGATTCACGCCGAAAGCTGTTCCGTCCGTCAGTTTCATGGAGACAGGAGAGTGGTCTATCATCACATCCCCTTCATGGAGAACAGAGTATTCAACATTCTTATCATTTACACTCACATTCACCTGCACCCTACCGGATGCATCCTTCAGTTCATACACTTTTTGCGCACAAACGGTCAAAGGCGCAACAGCCATTAGAACCGGCAAAAGTCTTCTCATCATACGTTTCATAAACTAATACTTTTTATATCTTACATTCTTTTTATTTACATCTTAATTGAGTTACGGCTTACGGATAAGGACAAAAGGCGAATATAACAGAAAGAAATTCCTGTTAAAAAAGTATTCAAAAAGCCTTCTTCTGTTTACCTCTGTTACACTGTCCGTTTAGAAATCAATTGTCACCTGATAGGTATCCTTATTCTCAAAGAAAGTTTGTTGCACTTCGTACTCGGGAAGCCAGACATATTTCTTCTCTCCTTTATATTCCGCCTCGAGCAGGAAGGTGAACCAGCGATTGTAAGGCAACTCGTCAGCGTGTAAAGGCGGAGCCGGTTTATCATATAAGCCAGGAACGCCGGTAATCAGATATTCTCCCTTTTTATCCATCTCATAAGTGCGATAGGGAGTTGCAATCAAGTCATTGAACTTTGCACGCGAACCGTACAAGTTCAATTTCACCCCCTTCTTCTTTTTGCCTTTCACGGTTACAGATACTTGGATATTTTCCGGAAACATCTGCTTGAAAAATCCGGGGAAGTCACGGCCCGGACGTTTGGACTTTGCCGTATAATTAATGATATTAACGGCATAGGGACTCCATTTATACGTCTTATAATGATTGTTCATAACGCAAGAGTCCGGTTCATACTGCAAATTATTCACCGGATTGTTTTTCGCCCGGATTCTGTCGGCATATAAATCCGTCACTCCACGATAGTGTCCGAACTCATGCGCCACTCCTCTATGGAAATAGTCGATTCCGAACAAATCCTCATGTTCCGTTTTACTACGGCCACGGCAAACGACCATACTCAGATTGTCCGCGCCACCGCTACAATACCACCCTTTCGCACTTTCTTCATCATCAAAATCGAGTATGGAATCAATAATCAACAGTACGTCATGGTCAGGAAAGCCTGCGCTCCTCTTATAGACATTCTCCAACTGCCGGGAAGAGCAATCATAGGTCACCTGCCAATCGGGAACATAACGGAAATAATACTTGAGACGTCCTTCTCCGGCCTTATTCCAGAAGTCATTCACTTGCCCGAAGAAAGCATCCAGTTTTTTCTGATAGGCCGCCTTTCCGCCCCAATGCTCTACTCCCGCTTTATCAACGGCAATAAATACCCGATATTCAATCGTATCCAACGGCTGTGGAGCTACCTCTCCCTGCATTGGTTTCGCATCCAGCCCCAAGAAAGAAGGCAGTAATGCAGTAATGAGCAACCATTTTCTCCAGTTGTTTTTCATATTTGTTATTTAGTTAAGTGTGTATTTTATTTCTTGCAGGTCACGGCTATTTCCACCGACCATAAAAGTAAAGTCCCCCTTCTCAACCACAAACTTCATCTGATTATTGTAGAAACCGAGCTGTTCGTCTTTCACATCAAACGTCACCGTCCTGCTTTCGCCCACTTTCAGCTTAATCTTATCAAATCCCTTCAACTCCTTGCTAGGACGGGTAATCGAAGCTACTTCATCACGGACATACAACTGGACAACTTCTTCACCTTCATACTTTCCCGTATTCTTCACAGTCACAGCTACACGAGCATAAGTATCTTTTCCATTACCCGGAAGCAGCTTCACATCCGAATAATCGAAAGTGGTATATGACAGACCATAGCCGAACGGATAAGCCGGTTCGGTCGGAATATCAATGTATTTCGCACACCATCCGCCCAATGCGGTAGGACGTCCGGTACTCTTATACTGATAGTACAGAGGAATCTGCCCGTTATGCTGCGGGAAAGTCATCGGGAGTTTCCCTGAAGGATTGTAATCCCCGAACAATACATTACAGATGGCATTACCGGCTTCGCTTCCCAACCACCAGGTACATAAGATAGCGGGAGCATCCCGGCGTACTTCATTGAAAATGACAGGACGGCCGCACATCATCAGTACAACCACAGGTTTGCCCGTCTTTACGAGTTCGGAAACCAGTTTCTGCTGTTCCGAAGAAATGGAGATATCCCCTTTTGAACGCATTTCTCCACTCTCCCATGCCTGTTCGCCCATCGCTATCACAACTACATCCGACTGGCGGGCAGCAGCCAATGTCTGTTCCAGATTCACGATCTGATTCTTTTTCAAGTCATATCCGTCATTATAATTGACAGTTACTCCCCGCTTTTCCATTGCTTCATACAAAGTGACTACCTTACTCACCTCAGCACAAGACCATGCGCCACACATATCTTTCTGTGATTTAGCCAATGCACCAACCAAAGCTACTTTCTTAACGGAAGGAGAAAGCGGAAGCACAGCGCCTTCATTCTTCAAAAGTACAACGGAACGTTCGGCCACATAACACGCTTCCTTGCGTGATTCTTCCGAACCGATCACCGTACGCTCTCTTTCCTCATCGCAATAGCGGAACGGATCATCAAATAATCCCAGCTTATATTTCTGTTCAAGAATACGTCTGACCGCATCATCCACCAGTTTCACTGATACTTTGCCTTCCTTTATCAGAGTAATCAGATTCTTGGAATAACATTCACTTACCATTTCCATATCCAGACCAGCTTTTATGCCTTTATAAGCAGCCTCTTTTTCGTCTTTCGCATAACGGTGGTTTATCATTTCGCCTACCGAACCCCAGTCGGAGACTACGAATCCTTTGAATCCCCATTGATTTTTCAGAAGTTCTCTCAACAAGAAGCTACTTCCGGTAGCCGGTTCATTATTAAAATCATTGAATGCACTCATAAATGTGGCGGCACCCGCCTCAGCCCCGGCCTTATAAGGCGGCATATAGAAATTGGCGAACTGTCCCATCGACATATCCACGCTATTGTAGTCTTTTCCCGCAGTAGAAGCTCCATATCCCGCAAAATGCTTGATACAAGAAAGAATCGTATTTTCTTTCGACAAATCATCTCCCTGCAAACCGCGTACACGTGCCTTAGCCACCAATGAGCCATAATAGGGGTCTTCTCCTGCCCCTTCCATAACACGTCCCCAACGGGCATCCCAACTGATATCCACCATCGGAGCAAACGTCCAGTGCAATCCGGCTGCCGACGCTTCCTTCGCCGCACACCTCGAACCTCTTTCTATGGCATCCAAGTCGAAACTTGCAGCCTCAGCCAAAGGCAACGGAAACCCTGTACGGAAACCGTGAATGACATCCAACCCGAAAATCAAAGGAATCCGCAGACGCGATTTCATCGCAGCCTCCTGATATTTGCGGGTATTGGCAGCACCGGATACGTTCAACAGGGAGCCTATCAAGCCTTTGCTTATGTCTTCCGTACGGCTGATGCGCGTATTATCGGGTCCTGTGGCAAAGCCGCCGGAACATTGGCTCAACTGTCCCACCTTCTCTTCCAGTGTCATCTTCTTCATCAGACCGGACACGAAACGGTTCATCTTACTCTCGTCTGTTTGACTTTGCGCCGCACTAGTCAGCACAAAAATCATCATACACAAATATGCTATCAGTTTCTTCATGGTTTTATAGTAATAATTTGTTCGCCTTCTTTTATCCTATATTTCTTGCCGTTAATCTTCAAGGTATAAGGTTTATTACTTTTCACCTGCACTTGCTGACCATTGGCTACAATATCAGTTATAGTACTTCCAAACCTAAGATTCCGCAATCCCTGCTCACCCTGACCTTTCTTATGCCATTCAATCAAATCCCGGGTAGCGTCAATATTATAAAAGCCCAATACATTTTCAATAAAAAGAGAAATCGGCCCCAATGCAGACCAGCCGCAAAAATCATGTCTCACCAACTCCCGTTTATCCTTATACTGCCGTTCGGACGGTCGGGGAGCCGAAGGAGAGTAACATTCCCAAACGGTTGCCGGCTTAAAAGTCCGATAAGTTTCGGACATCTGGGACAGCAGTTTATAAGAGTTCTCATAAGCAATATCATAATATCCGTAAGTCTCAAGCGCCTTGGTAGACATATAAGCAAGTGGAAGCCATACGGCGCCCCGCCAATAATCCCCAATCTCTTGATTATAGTCCTTGTCACTTCTGGCAACAGACGGCCAAGGATATTTTCCACCAAATTCGTCCGGAGCATCAGCATATTTCACCAGACGTTCCGCTTGTCCCTTATCAGGTATTTCGGCAAGCATCGACCAATACACCGCCGGAGTTCTGACTTTCACAAATGACGTATCTTTCTCTGAAAGGTCGTAATAAAATCCGTCCTTTTCATCCCAGTAGTATTTATTCAACAGGGTTTTATTTTCTTTATACAAGGCTGCAAACTCTTTAGCAATCCGCTTGTCTCCGAGTTCCTTTGCCAGGCGTTCGATATACAAAGCCGAAAGAGCCTGTTGTGATACCGCATCCATCCACAGCAATTCTCCTTTACGACCTCTGCCACGGGGAGTGTTGTCCATACCGCTCTGCACCCAGCCCCACCGATAACCGATGTCACTTTTCTCCAAAGCAATCCATGCGTGTCTGAAATGCAACTTAGTCCCGCGTTTCAAAGAGTCGAACCAATAATAGTGGCGTTGCAGGAACTGTTCATCTTGCAACACTTTCCTAATGCGTTCCTTATTCCCCGTCATCTTATAATATTCATATTCCACCCATGAATAGAAAGGCGGGTTATCCGGATGCTGTATTCTGAGTGAAGAAGATTTTTTATTCAAGATTGATTCATAAAAGTTATCCAAGCTCTCTATTCCGGGAAAAACAGCAGGAGCATACCGACAGAACAAAACCATAAATTCCGTATCCCAAATCCAAATCGTATCATCCCAAAGATTCTCGTCCATATAAGGAGACTGGAATACACCTTCCTGATATTTCACCCTTCCCCAAGCGAGTTCCCATGTTTTCCAATAAAGGTCGACAAAGTGAGGATTCTCCGGGAAAACAGGCTGAGGCAGCAATTCCCTCTTCAGTTCTCCTTTCATGAGTTCCTGCGCGTCCAGTTGAGTAGGAATGAATAATAATAAGATATATACTATTAGTTTGTTCATAACTGGTATTGATTTAAAAGTTGATGTTTACACAAAACCGAATCGTCTTTTCAGCTTTGCATCACAAAGATAGCCGCCCGGTAAATTCATCAAGGCGAATTGCGTACAAAAGGACAATAATATCGTAAACCACCCTCTTTTTTCGGTCTTCCAAACCTTGCAGAGAAGTATGCTTGTCTGTTTTTCGCCTGAACTTATACAATTTTAGCCTTCAAACATCTAGTCGTACGAGATATTATCCAGTACTTTAATTCCTTCCTTTTGTACACCTGCCACAAACAAATTCTTTAAAGACTCTGTTGAAACAGACATAGCCGGTTTAAATTCCGGAGAGTTCATATATTCCAGCAAACTGGCGTAGAATTGCAACCCTTCGGGAGTATTGCGTGCAGTCTCCAAATCAGCCATGCAGACTAACAGTTTACCGCCACCGACATTCAATTCGAATACCAAGCCCAGTTTATGATTACGCTCAACATTGTCAATCACTTGCACAATAGGACGGTATTCTTCTGGCATATTGTCCAAAATCAGCGGATAACTATTCTTGATTATCGGATACCACTGCCAGTTTGTATGGAAATCCGTTGGGAAGTCCTTGAACAAGGCATGTTCGGGATTAGTCAAGATTCCTAATGTACCCGGCGATGCAGGTTTCTTAATACGGTCACATATACTTTTGAACATACGATAATTCCAATAATCAGTTTGAAAGAGTCCGCCTACTGTTACTTCCTTACAATCCTCTTTGCCCAGCATCAGCAAAACTTTTCCACCTTGTTTCAGAGCACTCAACACCTCATCCGTTAATTGACGGGCAACGACTATACCCTCCGTATTCAACTGCTTCTTTGCCGGATATATCCATAAAGGATAAGTATTACGATACGAAGTTCCGGCAATCTTCAAGGATAATTCCGCTTTATATGCTTTTTCAAGATTGGGTAATGTGAGACGAATCGTACCGGCAGTTAGCAATCCCAAACCGGAAGGAACAGGCATTTTACCTTTATCGAGCAAACGTTTTCCTGTTTTCAACTCCCACGACACACATTTTCCTTTCAATGAATGTTCTCCATAATTAGCTATTTCAATATTAGCTTCAAAGATTTCCTGTCCGGTCCAGCAGAACTTAGCTGTTGTCAGTAAAGGAACAACCTCGCAACAAAACTCTCGCCATTTATTCGGGTCAATCAATCCTTTACTGTCCATGAACGCATCCAGGATTCCGACATAAGCCGAACCTTGCCCCGGATAATCCTGCAAATCGAGCAACTGGAAACCTGCCATTCGTTCAGAACGCAAGTTCATCTCAATATCTGCCCGATAAAGTTCCACAGACCATGCACCGGATGCTTTAAAGAAATCATCAGCCTGTTCCAGCATACCCGCTTTCTTCAATCGGTCACGAAAGACTTCAAAATTCCAAGGTGCCAATACGCCTGTATATTTTTTCATTTCTTCATAATCCGGATAAGTCTGAAACTGCCCCGTTTCATGTCCTATCACCGGAACGGGAGACTTCTCTAAAGCTGCGTCAAAATTCATCACCGAGTTAGGATAAGTATTATTCAGATAACCTCCCTCTGCCGCATCTGCAAAAGAAAAAGATGCACGGGCATGTGTTGAATATCCCTCACCGCTACCTACACGGCAGGTTACTAAGAAATCTTCTCCCGGGATATGTCCTTTCGACCCTAAAAAGATATTCGAGCCATAAGTATAAAGATGCCTCGGTTCTATCGAACGGAAGCGGTTCACGAAATCTTTCATCACATTAATATCTCCTCCCAACTCATTACCTAAAGCAAAAAGGACGAAGGAAGCATGATTGCTATATTCACGCATGATATTTTCACCGTCTTTCATCAGGAAGTCCATTAGTTCGTCTGATTCTTTCTTGAAACCGCCCCAAATAGGAAGTTCCGGTTGCAAATAAACTCCTTCCAAATCAGCAGCTTCAAAACAAGCGGCAGGCGGACACCATGAATGAAAACGACAGTGGTTCAAGCCATACTCTTTACAGATTCTGAAATAACGACGCCATTGTTCCAAGTCCATTGCCGTATATCCAGTCAATGGAAATACACAGGCGTCATGCTTTCCTCTAAGAAAAGTCTTTGCTCCATTGATGGTGAAATGAGTCTGCTCCGCCTTAAAATCACGCAATCCGAAACGGACAGTCCGTTCGTCAATGCCATTGATTTCTGCCTTTAGCTGATACAAAGCCGGTTGAAGATCGCTCCAAAGCAATGCTTTACTGCCCAGTTGATAAACAAACTCATATTCCTTACAGCCCTCTTTCAGAGCATATTCCGTAGCCTTTACTTTATGCTTTCTGGAAGAATTAAACGCAGCAGCCGACAGGCGGATTTGTTTTCCGTTGACACCATACTCTTTCGATAATGTGATTTTCACTTTTACAGAACGGTCTGCCACCGAAGGGAAAGTTTGAATGGATTCTATAAACAACGGATTCATTGCCTGCAACTCTATCCGTCCGACAATACCATTCCAATTGGTCTGTGTAGACTCCGTACAAGCATGTGAACTCGAACGAATCTGTTTAGGAATACTTTTTCCGTTATCAATGCGAATGGTCAGTTTATGTGAACCGGGAGTCAGGAAATGAGTCAAGTCATATTCCTGTGGGGTAGACAAATAATTATTCTTGCCCACTTCCTGACCGTCGATCCATACAGTTGACGGGCGGGTACGTTCCAAGAACAGCACGATATGCTTACCTTTCCAGTCGGCAGGAATCTCTATATTCCTGCTATACCATGCAGCACCCTCGTATTTATAATATCTGGATAAATAAGTTGTTTCCGATTTATTGGTATTGGCAATCCCTTTCTTATTAGAGTCAGTTGTGCCAGGCAAAATTACAGTTTCAGGCAATTGTTTTTTCCACCATTGTGCAAACTCTCCCTTTCCGTCCGGGTCAAGAGCAAATTCCCAGCTTCCACGCAAATCAACTACTTCGCGTAGTCTCTGAGAAGTATTCGCCCATAGTGTCAATCCCGACAACAATAAACAGTAACCAAGTAATGCCAATCTCTTCATAGTACAAGTGTTTTTTCTAGTTTATTTCCTGTTAAAAAGCTACATTCACCATATATGTATCGTTACCTGTTTCGAGATGTTCCCTTTGCAGTTCCACATCAGGAAGCCATACATATTTCTTTTGTCCCGCATCATCTATTATTTCCACCAAAAAGCTGAACCAGTAAGAATATGGAAATAAATCCTGCGGTTCTTTCGGGGGAATATTCGGGTCCGTCATATCCGGATGATATAACTTATACAAATCGGTTATTTCAACCATGCCACGTTTATTGGTAGTATAAGTTCTGTACACTTTCGGATATACATCCCGCTTGTTGTATTTGCCGCCGGCACGGGTTCCATAGAAATTCACCGTATAGCTGGATTTCGGTTTACCTTTCTTATCAACCTTAATCACCAGCTTGCGCGGGAAAACCTTGTCCGACAAATCCTTGTCCAATGGTTTCATTTTTGCCGTATAATTGAACAGAGCGGAACAATAATTACTCCAGACACGATATCCGGTTCCCATATTACACTTAGGCGGAGTCAATTTCTCATGGCTCACCGGATTGTTCTCTGCCGCAATCATATACTGATATAAGTCCGTCGCACCACGGACGTGCCCGTATTCATGTCCCAAATTGCTATATGTTCCCTGATTAGGATAAAGCGCATCCGTAAAAATATTGTGCGCTTCACGGACATAGCACATCACTACCGATTGTCCGCTGGCTCCACCACCTCCACAGGAAAGCCCTTCATTCTTCGCCCCTAATGCCAGAAACAACACAAAGTCGTATTTAGACAAATCAAGAGGCCCGAAAGCTTTTCTCTGAAACTCTTTGTATCTGTCCTTATCCCCTTGAATATCATATACACACAATTCATCGGCAGGAACAAAACGGAAATAATAATTAAATTTGTTGGGACTTTCATTCCAGAAACGGGTCGTATTATGAAACATCTTCTGCAAGTTCTTCTTAAAATCCGCTTCTCCGCCATAACGTTCCAGATCAGTTTTGTCCACCCATACTTGTGCACGATATTCAATCGTATCTTTCACATCCGCACTAAAAACATGAGCTGCCCAGACAAGGCAGCTACATGTTACTACTATATATCTTAAAATACCCATAGAAAACTCATTATATTTGTATTTCAAACACATAAGGCTCTTGTTGTCCTCCGTTCAAATATTCGGGAACGATGTCCAAGTCCGACAACCATACACACTTCGTCTGACCTCCGTCCAATTCCACTTCTACCACAAAACAATACCAACGGGAGAATGGAAACTCGTCAACAGGACTCTTGGGCGGCAGATTCGGAGTATTATTGTAATCGGGAATAAACATCCGGTATATGTCGTTAATCGTTAATTCACCGTTCGCATCAGTTTTTTTCTTCATGTAAGGCGAATTTCCAGGTGCTGCATATATATCCCTAAAAGACGCACGTGATCCCCAGAAATTTACCGTAGCGCGTTGTACCGGCTTACCATCTTTAGTCACCCGGACCAACATCTGCTTAGGATATGTACTTCTGGTCATATCAGAAGTAAGCTGCTTATATTGTGCATTGTGATTAAATACCGCCGAGCAGTAATCACTCCATTCCTGATAACCTGTCCCCATGTTACATTTAGGATAATCATATGCAACATGGCTGATCGGATTATTTTCAGCCGGGATCATGTACTGATATAAATCCTGTGCACCGCGAACATGACCATATTCATGCCCCAAATCGCTATATGTACCCTTTTCCGGCCATTTTTTGGCAAAAATATCATGGCTTCCTTCAAAATAAGACTGTACTACCGACTGTTTACTTGCTCCGCCACCGCCACAAGAAAGTCCGCCTTCACCCTTAGGACAATTCAAAGCCAAGAAAAGAACAAAGTCATACTTTTCGGTATTCAAAGTACCGTATGCTTTATTTTTATACACATTATATTGTTCCTTGGTTTTCACACCACTGCCTATTTCATAAATGACCAGATTATCGTCTCCTTCACCCACAACCCATTCAAAACGGTAATCAAACTTATTGGTACTTTCATTCCAGAAAGTAGTGGTATTACGGAATAGTGCCTCCAGATTCTGTCTGAACAGACGCTCACCACCATACAACTCTTCCATATCATTTTTCTCCACCCATACTTGCGCACGATAGGTAATCGTTTCTCCAACTTGAGGCTTATCCTGCGGTTTTTCAGTGATAAGTCCCGGATTGGTTATGTCGATTTCGAGATCACATGCAGCCAATGTAAACAGGCTGCACGCTATTAATGCATATTTCTTTAAATACTTTATCATAACTCAATAATTTTATTATTCTACATTTGACCGATCCGCAACAAAGACTTCATCCAGACAAAGAAAGCCACTCCAGAATGTTTCATACATTGATATACGGACATATCGCTTCTGAATTCTCTCATCAGCCAATTTAGACCAATGAACAATTCCCTCATAATGAGCATCATACCAATTACTATTATTGGATTGTTCAGGATTCAAATAATATATATCTTCTTTCTTGAAACCATTCCCTGTTACTTTTTCTATTACAGTCTCCCAACCACTTTCCAAATTATCACTAACCTCAATCATTATGGTTTGAGGAGCCGGAGCTGTCCATTGTAATCTCGGCATCAATCCAAAAGAGTCATATCCACGAGGATTCTCTCCCAGATCAAAAGTAAAGCTGACCGGATTACTATCCGTACCGGACTTCACCTCAATATGCGTATTCTTCGAACCTTGGTATGTAGCCCCTGCTTCAGCCTTATTCGCCGGCCAAAAATCATCAAACAGTTTAAAATAGCTGGCTACATTACTGGCACTACCTGTCCCCTCGCCACTATAGGCAGCCAAGCTCCACAAAGCCTTGCTTAATACAATACCATATCCCTGTATACACTGCTTAAAAGGAATTCTCACTTCCGCACCGGTTTTCTTGTTCTTTATAACCACATCAGAGCGACGCTCCTTGTTAGTACTCACATTTGCCAATACTTTCGCATATACTTTGCCTTCTTCCTGAGACAACTCCAACCACGTATTGCTGCCGTTTAACTCCAAATCCGCAGGATTAATATTTTCACAAGTGGCAACCCAAATTTTATCATTTGCATCTGCGGCTACAATGAATTCGCTCTCTTGTTGACAGAACTCCTCATTCCAAACAATTCTTTCTACTCCATACTGCACAATTTTAACACTCTTTCCGGATGTTATATCTCCGGCAGTAGCAGTAAAATTAACCAATGCTTCACGGTAGATATTCCCTGTATTTTCTTTGATTGTCAAAGCCAGAGTTTTAACTCCAGATTCCGACGACGGTGCTACCGAAGTCTCCGTAAATACAACCCAATCTACAACTTCTTCATCAGGATAAGTGATATCTATGCTTGGAGTAGCCGTTCCCTGATAAGTCAAGATATTGAGTTGTCGCTCGCCTTCTTCCGTAAAATCTTTAGGCAATGTCACATCAAAAGAGCCGTCGGACTTTTTTGTAACAAAGACATCATCCGGGAAACCTACCTCATCAATCGTACCGACAATCAAGAGTTCCTCCACATTTCCCTGAACCACCGTGATTGTTTTCTTCACCGGAATCTCTCCTTTGGTGGAAATCACTACAGAAGCCTTGCGGTCTTTAGCTGTCTTATTATCAGCAATAGCCAATGACAACGAAGCAGAGCCATTGCCCCCTTCTGCCGAAGGAGTTATCCATTCTTCGTCCTCAGTCGTCATATAAGAAACCTCCACTCCCCAAACCTTATCAGTCTGGATTTCCAACTTCACGGAACCTTTATATTCAGTAGGGAGAGTCACTTTCCAATGTCCGTCTCCTGCCTCTTCCAAAGTTTCGTTGCAAGATACAGTCAGCGCATCGGGTGTCCAGTCCACCTCTTTCTCATCATTACAAGCCTGCAAACAAAGCAGACACGATAGTAATAAAAATATGTTTCTCATAAATATTTTATTTTAATCGTTTTTATATTCCATTATTTCTCAGAGACAAAGATTTCATCGAAGCAATGTGTACTATACCATGAATCCCAGAAAGACAAACGTATATACCGATGATTCATATTCTCGCCAAGGTTATGCCATTTAATAAACTGTTTGATAGTGTACCAGTCATTCCAGTTACCGGCATCATGGGCATCCAGCTCACTTTTCGTAAATGCGTCTCTTTTCGCACTACCTACAAGAGTCCAGTCTGTAATATCCTCACTACGTGTCAGTACGGCATCACTGACCTCTATCTTCATATACTTGGGAGAATTGCCCACCCATTGCAGGCGTGGCACTAATCCGACCGAATTATACGCGTGAGGGTTCTCACCCAAATCAAATACAATCTGTACAGGATCATCTTCCGAGCCTTTACTGCCGATTTCTATGTATGACAACGTGCTTCCGGAACCTACCTCTGCCTTACTTGTCGGCCAGAAATTATCAAACAGCCTGCCCAAGACAGATTCTTTGCCTGAAACATGATCGCTGTAACCTACTACGCTCCACAGGGATTTATTCAAGATGATTCCACAACCTTCCATACCTTGTCTGACAACAATCTCTTTTTCAAGCCAAGTCTCCTCATCAACAAGCTTAATCGTAGCAACACGCTCTTGCCATGTGGAAGTGTTTTTGCCGGTTACAGTAATACAGATTTTACCGTTTGCACGGTTCACTTGCAGCCAGTCCGGATTATCACCATACTTGTCCTGAACAGAATATGATAAATCTCCAATCGCACTTACATCAGCAATCTCTTTATCAGACGGTATGTCGTCCGAAGCAAGGATAATATCGCCACCCTGCACATATTCTCCTTCCAAAATAACTTTACTGTCCAAAGAGCCTTTGATAACAGTCAGCTTCAGCCAGTTTTCGTTCCCATCAGAACCGACCTTGTCATTTGTCGTTCCCACACGTACCGGAAGTATCCATTTGCCGTCCCGCATTTCCGCAGGTTTCAGGGTCAGGTAATTTTCCGCATACTTCTCACCGACAGGAATCTTCACGCTTGGCGCATACGTAAATCCGGCAGTCAGCAAATGAGACTTCTCCTCTTCCGTAAGCAGGTTGTCTGCATCCTTATCATAACCATAAGTAACCACTAATTCCTCCATCGTGTTAATATCCAGTTTGGCTGTAATATCAATCTGACGTTCAGTAGTCGCCTTGGACAAGTCCAGGAATACATTTCCTCTTTGTTCCCCTTCCGTGCCGTCAATCACCAATACCGGCTTTCTTATATCCAGCACCAAAATAAAATGAGATTTATCCACATAGACATCTTCTTCCGGCGTCAGGCTGCTTACGGACAGGGGAACGTAATAAACCCCATATCCTTCATCCTGAAGAAGCTGCTCTATTTTCAAGCTCAACGGCACTGCCACTTCATCCGTCCCTGCCTCGATAACAAAGTTGCGGTCAAAGGAGTAATATTTCTGATCCAGCATTTCATAGTCCGTACCGTTTTCCGTGTTATATTGAACCAGATAATTATAGTCCAGTTCCACTTTTCCCGCAAACTTGTTCTGATAATAGCCTGCTTTATGAATCCATATATCATATACATGGTCATTGGCATTCATCACGTACAAGGTCTCTTTCTGCAAATCACTTTTCGGGAAATAAGCGGTATCCCCCATCATGTAGTCAGTTCTGGTATCGGTACAGGAAGTTCCCAATAAAAGAGCTGCAAACAAAAAGCTTATATATTTTTTCATCGTTATCATCTTCTTTCTTACCATTTATAGTTCTGTACTAAATCTTGGTTCTTGTTAATCGCACTCTGCGGAATCGGGAACAGATAGAAACTCGGTGTAAATACACGTTTCTCTATGACTGTACGCTGGAAGAAGGCATCCGGATACTCTTCCTTACCAGGAGTACCGGTAGCCTGGATATTCATGCCATGAATATTTCCCTTTTCTGTCGCTTCCGCTGTCAGCCAACGGCGGCAGTCATAGAAGTTGATACCCTCGAACGCAAATTCCACACGACGCTCACGATGAATCAGATCCCTTAATTTATCCTGGTCTTCCATAGCCTCAGGATAAGCTGCTTCTATATTCTTCAATCCTGCACGGTTGCGCACCGCATTCCAATATGTCAGCAGATTCGGGTCTTTCAAGTCACCTACCTCGATAGCAGCCTCCACATAGTTCAGCAGAATTTCAGCGTAACGGATATAAGGTAATTCCCGTTTCACATTCTTCGTAGGACTGGCTTCATATTCCGGCATAGCCAGTTTTGCCATATTATATCCCGTTGTAAAATGGTTGTGAGAAGCATCCGGCCCATTATTGCCGTTTTTATACATCTCCAGATAAATTCTTTCACCCGCTTTCTTTGGAATAAACCAAGACATACCGCCATACACTATCGACACATAAAAACGAGGTTCACGTCCCACAAACATATTATAAGTCTTCCTCTCCTTGTTCTCGCAGGGATTCGTAAACTGAGAATATCCGACTTCCTTATACCCCGCTTCCGGATCAATAATCGGTGTAGTACGGTCTTCGTCCGCATACCCTGTAATCGGGAAACGCCCGGTTTCCGACATTGCATACGCATCTACGATTTCCTGAGTCGGATTGTAGCCTCCCCCCCAGCCACCGTTGCTGTTAGGAGCAAGACGCTTGTCAATAGTACCGCCGTCTTCGAGGTAAGAGAAAATCATTTCCTTATTCTGTGAAGTGGTAAATACCGATTTATAAGAAGTATAAGGGTCAATCTCGCCCATATTGGCGCCACTTTCATACAGCACTTTGACAAGATCATAATTACCGTCCTTTATCAGGCTCAAAGCAGCCTGACGTGCCAGTTCCCATTTGTTTTTATCATACGTGGCAGAAAACAAAGGAGTGCCGTCCGCATTGCGGATATTGGCATACTTCGGGTTGCCATTGAATTGCGGGCTCGCCGACTGTAAGAGGATACGCGCCAGATAAGCCTTGGCAATTCCCCTGTTCATACGGGCGTAGGTTTCACCCTCCGATTTCAAAGGCAAGGCGGAATTTTCTATCAGGTCAGTAAATTCATCCGTAATCCATTCAACACATTCGTCCCATGTGTTACGTGCACGAAACATATCCGTACCGGTGAAATCCGGCTGCTCGTCTTTCAACAGGATTACCGGACCGTACATACGCATCAACTGCGCATAGTAATAAGCACGTACACAACGTACCTCCGCTTTCCATTGCTCACGAGTGTCATAAGTCAGACGCGGATCCGGGCATTTGTCTACATTCTGAAGAAAATACGTAGCTTCGCGGATCGCTTTATAAAAGGTGTACCATTTATCGTATTGCGCTGACGAAGCACTCCACACACCCATATCGAATGTATGCACATTCGTATAAGCCACATCGACGTCACTGGTACTGTATGTATCCGGCATGCCGAAAGGATATGTATCACGGATGTAGGAATAGACACCGAACATGGCATTCTGTGTAGACGAATAAGTCTCATAAATCTGGTCGGGCGAACGCAGGTCTTCGGGAGACGTATCCAGGAACGAATCACAAGACGACATTGTCAAGGCTGCAACAGCCGCAAACATAATACGTTTCATATAGTTGGATTTCATTATCAACATGTCTTTTAGTATTAGAAATTAATATTTAAACCTACATTAAACACACGTGTCGGGGGATACTTTCTTCCGTCGCCGGAACCCAAGTCCGGGTCGAACAGGTGCACATCCGGTGCCCAAGTCAGCAAGTTCACTCCCGATACATACAAGCGTAAATTCTGGATAGACATCTTTTCCAACCATCTTTTCGGGAAAGTATAGCCTATCTCAGCATTCTTCAAACGAAGGAAAGCAGCATTACGTACCCAGAAAGATGATTTCTTTGTGTTATTATTGTCCAAAGCATCACTCGAACGTATCGTACGAGGATAACGGGCATTCGGGTTCGGATTGTCCACAGTCCAACGGTCTTCCATTACTCCTTTCAAGAAACCGTCGTTGTTCTTATAACCGGAAGTGAACGGAACTATCGTAGAGCCTTCTTCAAACAATGATACGCGAGCCGTGCCCTGGAAGAAGATAGATACATCAAAACCTTTCCATTCTATCGCACCACCAAAGCCGTATGTAATTTCCGGAACATCGCAATAACCGATAGGCATCTTGTCATAATCATCAATCACACCGTCACCGTTCAAATCACGATATTTGATGTCGCCCGGACGCAGGCGGCTATGATTACCTTCACTAAACTGAACCGGGCTACGGTTGATTTCTTCCTGCGACTCGAACAGCCCCACAGCTTCCCAACCAAATTTCTGATATATTTTCTGACCGACAGAATTCATCCACGGATATTTATTCAAGGCATCACCGTTGCGCAGAATTTCATTATTGGCGTAGGTAAATGTTCCACGTCCGGTCACATTCACCAGACCTATCCTGTCATGGTATTCCAACGAACCGTCAAAACCCCAGCTTTTCATCTTACCCACGTTTACCATAGGTACGGTAGTCATACCCACATAAGCAGGGATATTGTTGTTGCGCACAAAAATATGGTCGCGCACATCGTGATACCAGTCACCTTGTATTTCCAGTTTGTTGAACAAGCCCAATTCAAAACCATAATTTTGTTTAGTTGAAACCTCCCAGCCGACATTCGGGTTGGCCACTTCATTTACACGCTCGCCGCCGGTCTTTGTATAATTACCATATACATAATTGCCTGTGGTAGCCACAGTGCCCAAATAGATAAAACGGACATCCCCGCCAATCTGGTCATTACCTACCTGACCGACAGATGCCTTCAATTTCAACTTGGAAACCACATCAGTCAGCGGGGCGAAGAACTTTTCATTGGATATATACCATCCCACAGCCACAGCCGGGAAGAAACCGACGCGATGACCGGCAGCGAAATTCTCGGAACCATTATATCCGAAGTTTCCCTCAATAAAGTAACGGCTATCGTAATCATAAGTCAGACGTCCCGCAATACCCTGATTCTTATACGGCAATGATTTGATAGAAGATATGTTGTCTTTATAACTCTTATTCCTGTATGTTTCATTTTTTACCCGTTGATTATACAGGAACAGGCCGCCTACGCGATGTTTCCCGAACAAACGGTTGTAAGTAATAGAGGCTTCCAGGTAAGTGGCATTATTACCACCGGACTTATTATCAAACCACGGTCCGCCCTTCGCAGTTTCCGGTTCGGAGTTGAATACCAAATCCCCATTTGCGTCACGCCGTATCGCGTGCCAGATTTCATCTTGCTGCGTGTACTTGTTGCCATGCCATGCTTGCGTATCAAAGGCAAACTTGACATTAGCCTTCAATCCTTCGGTAATAAAAGAGAAATCCTGGTCCAGACTGACCATTGAGTTCAATGTACTTTGCCAATCCTCCACATATCCGGCTCTGGTCACCTGCCAATAAGGATTCGTAACCCCTTTTTCTCCTCCCCAATATCCATTGGAATATTGAATAGGGAAAGCGTTAGGATTCAATATAAAAGCACTTTTCCAGACGCCTTCCGAGTCGGAGGCATCTCTCCTTTTCGTCAGGAATCCTCCCAAAGTCAGTGAAAGAACCGTAGTAGGATGCAGGTTAATATCCACATTCGAGCGGAAGTTATAACGTTGATAATCCGGGTTACCATTATAAGAATCTCCTTTTCCGGTCATGAACAGACCGTCTTCATGGTAGTAACCGGCAGAAATGAAGTAACGCGCAATCTCACCACCACCGCTCACGTTGGCAGTCACACGCTGATTGAAAGTATGTTTTTTGAATACGGATTTCAACCAGTTCACATTCGGATACAAATCCTGGTCAGTACCGTTTCTGTATTTTTCTATATCACTTGCACTATATGTTCCGGGAGCCGCTTCATTATACATCGTAGCAAAATCCACCGCATCCGCCATTTGCGGAATCTTGGTAGGCTGCACCATACCGGCTTCCATCTTAATAGATATTTTCGGCTTCCCTTCTGAACCGCGTTTTGTCTTCACCAACACAACACCATTCGCTCCACGTACACCATAAAGCGCCGTAGCCGTCGCATCCTTTAATAAGGAAAAGCTTTCAATTTCTTCCGGGTCGAGCAAATCGAGCGAGCGTTCCACACCGTCCACCAGAATCAACGGTGTCTTGTTTGCACCGAATGTAGAAATACCGCGAATCCAGAACTCAGCCGAACTGCCCGGAGAACCGTCACGCTGAATAGACACGACACCACCCAACTGACCTGCCAGATTAGTGGAAATAGAAGCACTGGGCACTTTCAGATTGCTGACACTCAACGTACTGATAGAACCGATAACGCTCTCCTTGCGTTGTGTACCGTAACCCACCACCTGCACTTCTTCGAGCACAGTATTGTCAGGAGCCATCTCAATAAGCAGATTATTGGCCGAAGGGGAGATTTCTTTTTCTATCGTAGCATAACCCAAATAGCTAATCACGAGCGTCACAGTTTTCCCTCCCGGAATATTTATATTAAAATTGCCATCCATATCGGTGGTACCTCCCACACTGGTATCCTTCAACCACACACTGGCACCGATAAGTGTCTCCTTTGTACCTTTATCTACAATCTTACCGGTAAGTTTTCGAGCAGCAGCTTTCTTACCTTCCTGATATATCTCAGTCACTGCGTCAGAAGCGCGTACCGACGCAAAAGGTGCTGCAAAAAGATAAATAATGATAAGAGCACTACCCAATCGTTGCAATGAAAAACTTAACTTTCGTGCAATTCCATTCATAATACATGATTTAATGTTATTAAAATAAGTTTGAGATGCTTTAGATTGTTGCAACTAATATCTAAATTCATGCTGACAAAGATAACCGAGAAAACAATTCTCCTTAGCGAATCCCGTACAAAAGAACAAGAAAATAGTAAAACTATACTTTTTTCTCATACATGCACAGGACCTTCACCAATTATTATCCAAGATTTGAACGATATTTTCGTTCACTCTCAAAAGTTCTTTTTCAGCGCCAAAAAGATTGTGTATCATTTGTTTTTGCTACTTATTCTTCCTAATATTGTCCTATACTAAATGAAAACAATACGGATTAAACGATTCTCCCATGAAAAAACTACTCCTTTTGATAGTCGTACAAATCCTGTGTATGCACACATTCGTTGTGAATGCACAGCGCATTTTCTCCACTTCATACACGATGGACGACGGGCTGGCAGCCAACAGAGTATATAGTATCCTTCAGGATTCATGCGGTTTCATGTGGTTCGGTACGGACGACGGGCTGAGCCGGTTCGACGGAATCAAATTCAAGAATTACTATTTATCAGAATATATCAACGCTACGACGAGCAACAGCGTCAAGAAGATATTTATTGACCGCAGGGGTAAAATGTGGATTGGGCTGGATAGCGGCATTGTCATTTATGATTCCCAGACGGATACGTTCAGGCCTTTCAACGCGAAAACAGAAACGGGGGAGACGATACAGACTTATGTTGTCGACATGATAGAAGACAATGACGGAGAAGTGTGGATTGCGACAAACGGCAAAGGGCTTTACCGGTTTTCTCCTAATGATGAAATCCGTCTCCGGGTCTATCGGAACATTCCCGGAGAATCGAATTGTATCTCACAGGATATTCTGATGACATTGCAACAAGACAGTAAACAGAATATATGGATAGGTACATATTCGGAAGGGTTATGCTGCTTCGACAAATACAGAAATACATTCGTCACTTACAAAAGAAGCAATCTGCCCGACAGCTTATCGGATAACTCTATCCAGAAAATCTTTGAGGACTCACACGGCAACCTGTGGATAGGAACTTTCCAGAACGGTCTCGACTTGTTTAATCCCGCAACACGGACATTTACCAATTATCAGGATAAAAGTCCGAACAACCTATTATATCATATTCACGACATTAAAGAATACCGACCGGGAGAGTTATTTATCTCGTCCGATAACGGCATAGGAATCTTCAAGGCAGACAAAGGAGAAATCATACAATCCGACAATCCGAATCTTAAGATAAGAACCGGAGCGAATAAGTTTATCTATTCTATTTATATAGATAAGGAAGAAAGCCTGTGGTTGGGGTCTTATTTCGACGGCATCAAGTTTTATTCGGCTTTTCAGAATAACTTCAAATATTATAGTTGCTCATTATCGGCTACCGCACAGGCAGGAAAGGTAGTGAATGTAATAAAAGAAGGCAAGGACGACCAATACTGGATAGGAACTGACGATAACGGAATTTTCCGGTTCAACGCCAAGACACAGGAAATCGCGCCCTTCCGGGATGCGGCAAGTATAGGTACTACTTACTATTGCATACATGACCTGCTGGTAGACGGCGACAAATTGTATGCCGCCACTTATGGACGGGGATTGGAAGTATTTGATTTAAAAACCGGAAAAGTGGAAAGCTACCTGTATAATCCGGAAGATTCAACATCCATATCCTCTTCCCGGGTTTTCATATTATATAAAGCCAGCAACGGATGCATCTACGTAGGTACTTCCAACGGTATCTGCTGCTATAATCCCGAACAAAAGAATTTTACCAGAATGGGGTCTTTTGCAGGCAGAATATCTGCTATCATAGAAGACTATCACGGAAAAATATGGATAGGAACAAGCATCAGCGGTCTTTACTCATACAACATCAAGACCGGGAAAACCACCGCCTATCAACGTTCGGACAACCCGAATTCAATCACTAAAAATGTGATTACCACATTAGCTATCGACAACAGAAAACGACTGTGGGTAGGGACTTACGGACAAGGATTATGCAGATATAATGAAGATTCGGACAACTTCACCCGATATGACCATTTGGAACTGCCCAACAAAATCATCACTTCTATCATCCCCAAAGGAGATTTATTATGGATTAGCACTAATAAAGGACTTGCCGTATATAATCCCGACACGGAATATCTGAAAACTTACTCCAAATCAAACGGGCTTTATAATGAGCAGTTTACGCCTCGTTCGGGAGTTGAATCTTCTGACGGGAAATTATTCCTGGGGTCAACGGGCGGCTTCTGCTATTTCTTTCCACAGGATTTGCGTGAAAACACATACAATCCGCCTGTTGTTCTCACCAACATGACCATTTTCGGAAAGGAAGTACAGGCTAATATACCCGACTCGCCTATCCAACGGTCTATCGGATATACGGATGAAATCATTCTGGAATACAACCAGTCCATGATAGGATTCGACTTTGCGGCTCTCAGCTATATCGCCCCTAAGGAAAATAACTATCAATATATGCTGGAAGGTCTGGACAGTGGTTGGCAATTCACTAAAGGAATCAACAATCATCTTTCTTATGCCAACCTTCCTGCCGGCGAATATGTGTTAAGAATCAAGGGAACCAACAGCGACAAAATATGGAGCAGCAACGAAATTCAACTAAAAATCAAAGTGCTGCCGCCATTTCTCCAGTCACAACTGGCTTACTTTATTTATGCAATTATGCTGCTGATTATACTCTTACTCACCGTATGGTATTACATCAAGCGCACGGAAAAACGACAGAAAGCACGCATGAAAAGGTTGAATGATGAAAAGGAGAAGGAACTATATAACGCGAAAATTGATTTCTTCACCAACATCGCCCACGAAATACGAACTCCGTTGAGCCTTATCATCGGTCCGTTGGAATATCTGATGAAGACCACGAGCATCAACAATGTCTACGGAGAATACCTGAGTATCATCGAACAGAACTATAAACGCCTGTACGCACTCGTCACCCAACTACTGGACTTCCGGAAAGTGGATTCGGGAGCTTACAAACTGTCTTATGACTCTTACCGGGTGAAAGACACAATAGCCAAAGTCACCTGCATCTTCGAATTGTCTACAAGACAAAAGAAAATAAGCATTGATATTTCATCAATCTCCGAAAAGATGACTATGGTCACAGATGAAGAGGCATTCACCAAGATTATCAGCAACCTGTTAAGCAATGCCCTGAAATACGCCAAAAGTAGGATTAGCGTCACTGCGGCGGAAAATGATTCGGAAATAATAATTACCGTCACAGACGACGGTATCGGTATCACCGACCAGGAGAAGACCAAAATATTCGATGCTTTTTACCAGGTCAAGAACAACAGCGAACTGAATAAACTGGGAATCGGTATCGGACTGCACATGACACGCTCTCTTATCCAACTGATGAATGGCAAGATTGAAGCTAAAGACAGGGAAGACGGCAAAAGCGGGGTTGCCATTTCCGTGCACTTCCCCAAACAAGCCGCCGTCAGTGTCGCCCCACCCATGAAACGGGTAGAAGACATGATTATCACAGAAAACAACGCGGAAGAAGGCGAGCCGGAAACCGTCTTGCCGGACGAACCGATAAAGAAGCAGTACGCCGTGATGGTAGTAGACGACAATCCGGAAATTCTTGATTTCCTCTCCAAGATATTGTCCGAGGAGTATTTTGTCATCTCCGCATCAAGCGGCGAAGAGGCTTTATTGATTCTTGAAAAGAATAACATAGACCTTATCATCAGCGATGTGATGATGGAAGAGATGGACGGATTCGAGTTGTGCGGCAAAATCAAAACGGACATCAACATCTCCCATGTCCCTGTCATTCTCCTTACCGCAAAGACGGACACGGAAAGCAAGATAAAAGGACTGGAATCCGGTGCCGACGCCTACATAGAGAAACCGTTTTCTCCTTTCCATCTGAAAGCGCAATTGCGCAATCTGCTAAAGAAGAGGGAAAAGCAACAGAAAGCGTATGCTTCCACTCCATTGTCCGACTTGCACTCGGCTGTCCATAATAAGTTGGATGAAGAATTTATGAAGAAATGTACGGATATTATATTGAATAATATTGAAGATCCGGAATTCTCCGTCAGCACACTGGCACAGGAGCTTGGCATGAGCCGCACCTCGGTATTCACTAAAATCAAAGGAATTATCGGGATGACTCCCAATGACTTTATCAAGATCACCCGGTTAAAGAAAGCCTGCCGGATGATGGTGGAAGGTGAATACAGGGTTACTGAAATAGGATTCCTCGTTGGGTTCAGTTCCTCTTCCTATTTTGCCAAATGTTTCCAGAAACAATTCGGTATGCTGCCTACCGAATTTCTCAAAAAAGCCAAGGAAGACCCTTCATCCATCATGGAGTAAGCAAACACGGACAATCTGTTTTTCCCAAAACCAAATCTTAAGATTTACCAATGTTAATCTTAGCTTTTACCTATGTAAATCTTAAGATTTTATTAAATTCTCCTTATATTATAAGGTAGGGAGAATCTTTTTTTCTACTTTTGTCTCCGAATATTGTGGTACAAGCCATTATAAAAGAAAGAATTATGCAGAAAAACCTTGTCATTGTCGAGTCTCCGGCAAAAGCAAAAACGATTGAAAAGTTTCTTGGGAAAGATTTTAAAGTCCTTTCAAGTTACGGACACATACGCGACCTGAAGAAGAAAGACTTCAGCATCGACGTAGAGAAGAATTTTAAGCCCAACTACGAAATCCCGGCAGACAAAAAGGCTTTGGTCAGCACACTGAAAGCAGAAGCGAAAGAGGCGGAAACCGTATGGCTCGCATCCGATGAGGACCGCGAGGGAGAGGCTATCGCCTGGCATCTGTATGAGGTCTTAAAACTAAAACCGGAAAACACAAAACGAATCGTATTCCATGAAATTACGAAAAGCGCTATCTTAAAAGCTATCGAACAACCACGCGATATCGACATCAACCTCGTGAATGCACAGCAGGCACGGCGTATCCTGGACCGCATCGTAGGTTTCGAACTGTCTCCCGTACTCTGGAGAAAAGTGAAACCGGCTCTTTCGGCAGGACGCGTACAGTCGGTTGCCGTCCGCCTGATAGTTGAACGCGAGCGTGAAATCCATGCTTTCAAATCGGAAGCAGCTTATCGTGTGACTGCTGTTTTCCTCGTGCCCGACACTGACGGAAAACTGGTGGAAATGAAAGCCGAACTGGCTCGCCGTATCAAAACTAAAAAAGAAGCAAAGGCTTTCCTCGAAGCTTGCCAAGGAGCTAATTTTGCTATCGAAGATATTACCACCCGTCCGGTAAAGAAAACACCTCCTGCACCGTTCACGACTTCTACGTTGCAACAGGAAGCCGCCCGTAAACTGGGATATACCGTAGCACAGACCATGATGCTTGCACAACGTCTGTACGAATCGGGATTCATCACTTATATGCGTACGGACTCTGTCAACCTGTCGGAATTTGCAACGATAGGTAGCAAGGACGCTATCATCAAGATGATGGGCGAACGTTATGTGCATCCCCGCCACTTTGAAACAAAGACTAAAGGCGCACAGGAAGCGCATGAGGCTATCCGTCCGACATATATGGAAAACCAATCCGTAGAAGGCTCGGCACAGGAAAAGAAACTGTATGAACTGATTTGGAAACGTACTATCGCCTCACAGATGGCAGACGCGGAACTGGAAAAGACAACCGCAACCATCACGATAAGCGGCAGCAGCGATGTATTCACCGCTATCGGTGAAGTGATTAAGTTCGATGGATTCCTGCATGTTTACCGCGAATCTTATGACGACGACAGTGAGCAGGAAGATGAAAGCCGCCTGTTGCCCCCTTTGAAAAAGGGACAGAAACTAGAACACGGTCCTATCATCGCCACCGAACGTTTCACTCAACGCCCGCCACGCTATACGGAAGCCAGCCTTGTACGCAAGTTGGAAGAACTGGGTATCGGACGTCCGTCTACCTATGCGCCTACTATTTCTACTATCCAGCAACGCGAATATGTAGAAAAGGGAAACAAGGACGGAGAAGAACGCAACTTTAATGTGCTGACACTGAAAGACAATCAGATTGAAGACGAAAACCGTTCCGAGATTACCGGTGCGGAAAAGTCCAAGTTATTCCCTACGGATACGGGTACGGTGGTGAACGACTTCCTGACCGAATACTTCCCGGATATTCTGGATTACAACTTTACTGCAAGTGTAGAAAAAGATTTCGACGAAATTGCAGAAGGCGGCGTGCAATGGACTTCCATCATGAAGACTTTCTATGATAAATTCCATCCGTCGGTAGAAAACACATTGGCTATCAAGACAGAGCATAAGGTAGGCGAACGCATCTTGGGAGAAGACCCGGAAAGCGGCAAGCCTGTTTCGGTAAAGATTGGACGCTTCGGTCCTATGGCACAAATCGGTACGGTAGAAGATGAAGAAAAGCCACGGTTTGCCCAATTGAAGAAAGGACAGTCCATAGAAACCATCACTTTGGAAGAAGTTCTCGAATTATTCAAGCTTCCCCGTACACTGGGTGAGTATGAAGGAAAGACGGTCAGTGTAGGTATCGGCCGTTTCGGTCCCTATGTTTTGCATAATAAGGTATATGTATCACTGCCGAAAACAATGGACCCGATGGTAATCACTTTGGAAGAGGCAGAACAACTGATTCTCGAAAAACGCCAGAAGGAAGCCGAACGCCACATCAAGAAGTTCGAAGAAGAACCGGAGCTGGAAATTCTGAATGGTCGTTACGGACCTTATATTACTTATAAAGGTAATAACTATAAGATTCCTAAAGATATCGTTCCACAGGATTTGAGCCTGCAAAGTTGCTTGGAGTTAATCAAAATACAAGACGAAAAAGGGGAAACGTCTTCCTTCAAACGAGGAAAACGAACCACCAAGAAAAAATAAAAACAGGGTGTTGGATATATATGTCCAACACCCTGTTTTTTTATTTAAAAAGTTCCAGAAGTTCTCACATTCTGGAAGGAACTTCAATACCCAGCAAGCCCATACCTAGGCGAACGACTTTAGCAACATTAGCCGACAGAGCGATACGGAACACTTTCACCGCTTCATTCTCTTCGCGCAAGATGCTGAAGTCATGGTAGAACTGGTTGTATTCCTTCACCAAGTCATAGGTATAATTTGCGATAATAGAGGGACTGTAATCCTCACCTGCCTGTTTGACAACAACGGCAAAGTCGGCAACCATTTGAATCAATCCTTCTTCTTTTTCACTCAATTCAATACCGCCAGGAATCTGCTCGGGTACCACGATTCCCGATTCGGCAGCCTTACGAAGTACGGACTGGATACGGGCATAGGTATATTGGATGAACGGTCCTGTGTTGCCGTTGAAGTCGATAGATTCTTTCGGGTTGAACGTCATGTTTTTACGGGCGTCCACTTTCAGAATGAAGTATTTCAAAGCACCCAAACCGACGATACGGGCAATATCATCCGCTTCTTCCTGTGTCAAGCCGTCCAGTTTGCCCAGTTCCTGCGAAGTTTCTTTGGCAGTGGAAATCATCTCTTCCATCAGGTCGTCAGCATCCACCACCGTACCTTCACGGGATTTCATCTTACCTTCCGGCAGTTCCACCATTCCGTAAGAGAAGTGAACCAGACTCTTGCCCCACTCGAAGCCGAGCTTGTCAAGCAGGATAGAAAGCACCTGGAAATGATAGTTCTGCTCATTACCTACTACATAAATCATCTTGTCAATGGGATAATCGGCAAAACGGAGTTTAGCTGTGCCGATGTCCTGCGTCATGTAAACAGATGTACCGTCACCACGGAGAAGCAACTTATGGTCCAGTCCTTCAGCAGTCAGGTCAGCCCACACAGAGCCGTCTTCCTTCTTGAAGAAGAAACCTTTCTCCAGTCCTTCCATCACTTTCTCTTTTCCTTCGAGATAGGTGTTGGATTCATAATATATCTTGTCGAAGCTGACGCCCATCTTCTTGTAGGTTTCATCGAAACCGGCATATACCCAGTTGTTCATCATCTCCCACAATCCTCGTACTTCCGGGTCACCTGCTTCCCACTTCACAAGCATTTCACGGGCTTCCTGCATCAACGGGGAAGCAGCTTCCGCTTTCGCCTTCGCTTCTTCGTCATTCATTCCCTGTGCTGTATATCCAGCCATCAGTTCCTTAACTTCCGCCTTATAATGCTTATCGAAAGATACATAATAATCACCTACCAGGTGGTCGCCTTTCTTGCCAGAAGTTTCGGGAGTTTCACCGTTGCCGTATTTCTTCCATGCCAGCATAGATTTACAGATATGGATACCACGGTCGTTAACGATATTGGTCTTTACCACCTTGTTGCCGTTTGCAGCCACAATGTTAGCCAATGCGTTACCCAAAAGGTTGTTACGCACGTGCCCCAAGTGAAGCGGCTTGTTCGTATTCGGAGAAGAATACTCAATCATTACCAACGGCGAAGTTTCGGTAGCTTTTACCAGACCATATTGTTCGTCAGCCTGAATCTCATTCAACAACTGAATCCACGTAGCCGATGCGATAGTCAGGTTCAGAAACCCTTTTATCACGTTAAAGGCAGCCACTGCCGGTTCGTTAGCCTTCAGATATTCGCCAATTTCCTGCGCTGTCTGTTCCGGGCCTTTTCTCGACATTTTCAGAAAAGGGAACACGACCAGCGTCAGATGTCCTTCAAATTCTTTTTTGGTCTTTTGGATTTGCACCATCTTTTCAGGGACTTCCTGACCGTAGAGTGCCTTCAGTCCGCTAATGACGGACGCTACAAGTTTATCTTCTATCTTCATAATCAAGTTGTTTCTTGCGCGCAAAGATACAAAAAAAGGAGACGCATCACGTCTCCTCTTCCAATTTCTTTCAACTATATATCTTATTCAACAGCTGCAGACAATTCAGCACCAGCTTTAAACTTAGCTACTTTCTTTGCTGGAATAGTAATAGTTGCCTTTGTAGAAGGATTAATACCAGTTCTTTCAGCTCTTTCGCTTACAGAGAAAGTACCAAAACCAACGAGGGATACTTTTTCGCCAGCTTTCATAGCATTAGTAACTGAAGTGATGAAAGCATCAAGTGCTTTTTTGGCATCGGCTTTGCTCATTTGAGATTCAGCAGCCATTGCGCTAATAAGTTCAGACTTATTCATAATACGTAAAATGATTAATTAATATATATGTTACACAAAAGATTATCCTTCAAGGAATTGATTTCACAAATATAGCCGAACAAAACAACATATCAAATAAAAACATAAAAAAAACACAGCAAATTATTGAAAAAGAGCTAATAGGAAGTCTTTTTCATGCTTTAAAACAGAATTTATTCGTACTTTTGCGACTATTATCTAAATATTCAGAATTTAAAATGATGCCAACTGTAACTAAAAACCTGATAATTATCAATGTACTGGTGTTTTTCGGTACACTCGTCGCCCAACGATACGGTATAGACTTAACGAATTATCTGGGATTGCATTTTTTCCTTGCAAGCGATTTCAATCCGGCACAACTTATCACTTATATGTTCATGCACGGCGGATTCAGCCACATTTTCTTCAATATGTTCGCCGTTTTCATGTTCGGTCCGATTCTCGAACAAACTTGGGGACCGAAACGTTTCCTATTTTACTATATCCTTTGCGGTATCGGTGCAGGACTTATTCAGGAAGGGGTGCAGTATATCCAGTATGTGACAGAACTGAGCCATTACGCACAAGTAAACATAGGTACGGAAATCATCCCCATGGAAGAATTTCTGAATATGGTGACTACCAGAGGTGCTTCGGGTTCTGTTTACGCAATATTGCTGGCATTCGGTATGTTGTTTCCCGACAACCGCTTGTTCATCTTCCCGTTGCCCTTCCCTATCAAAGCGAAATTCTTTGTTATCGGATATGCCGCAATCGAATTATGGGCGGGACTAGCCAATAGTGCCGGAGATAAGGTCGCTCACTTCGCCCATCTGGGGGGAATGTTGTTCGGACTGATTCTGATTTTATATTGGAGAAAAAAAAGCAATAACAATGGGACATATTATAGCTGATTTAAAAGAAACGTTCAGAAGAGGAAACATTTTTATCCAACTGATTTATATCAACGTCGGTATTTTTATTATCGGCACGCTGGTTAATGTTTTCCTGCAACTATTCAATTTCAATATCCCTGATATATTCGGTATTTTTGCCCTGCCGGCATCGTTTATCGGCTTTATCCATCAGCCGTGGTCACTGTTCACCTATATGTTCATGCATGCGGGCATCCTGCATATCCTGTTCAATATGCTATGGCTGTACTGGTTCGGAAGCCTGTTTCTCTACTTCTTCTCGGCAAAACATCTGAGAGGTTTGTATGTATTGGGCGGTATCTGCGGCGGTTTATTGTATATGGTCGCCTACAATGTATTTCCTTTATTCAGCTCACAGGTGGCAGGCTCCACATTAGTAGGTGCATCGGCATCTGTACTGGCTATCGTAGCTGCCACGGCATACCGTGAACCAAACTACCGAGTACAACTCTTCCTGTTCGGCGCTATCCGACTCAAATACTTGGCGTTAGTCGTTATCGGCATTGATGTGCTATCCATCACGTCAAGCAACGCAGGCGGACATATCGCCCATTTAGGCGGTGCGCTTGCCGGACTTTGGTTTGCCGCCAGCCTGAGCAAAGGCGCTGACTTAACTTCCTGGATTAACCGGATTCTGGATGGTTTCATTTCACTGTTCCAAAAGAAAACATGGAAACGTAAACCCAAAATGAAAGTGCACTACGGCAACAGTGCTACCGGTCGTGAGAAGGATTACGATTACAATGCCCGCAAGAAAGCACAGTCCGACGAAGTAGACCGCATTCTGGAAAAACTGAAAAAGTCCGGTTACGACAGTCTGACTACAGAAGAAAAGAAAAGCTTGTTCGACGCAAGCAAAAGATAAAAGAATGGAACATATTGGCAAAATTGTCGCATTTCTGATACTGGCTATCAACGCTTTCTTTGTGGGAACGTTGATATTAAGTGCGTATAGCCCTTATCTCAGTCCCAGAGCAAACCCGTTTGCTTCCAGTCTCGGACTTGCGTTCCCGATATTTCTGGCAGTCAACTTCCTGTTCCTTATTTTTTGGGCATTTATCAATTACCGCTACGCATTATTGCCAATCATCGGTTTTCTGATTTGTATTCCGCAAATTCGGACGTATATCCCTTTCAATTCCACCACGAAAACAATCCCTGAAGGAAGCATTAAACTTCTATCCTACAACGTAATGAGTTTTAATCATCTGGAAAAGAAAGACGGAAAAAACCCTATCCTGGCGTATCTGGCAAATAGCAAAGCCGACATTATCTGCCTGCAGGAATATAATACAGCCACCAACAAGAAATTTCTAACGGAGCAGGACGTGAAAAAAGCGCTGAAAGCCTATCCTTACCAGTCTATCCGCCAGCAAGGAAGAGGAGAGGTACAGCTAGCCTGTTTCTCCAAATTCCCCATACTATCCGCACGTCCCATCAGGTACGAAAGCAGTTATAACGGTTCCATGAGATACGTACTGAATGTAAACAACGATACGATTACATTGATAAACAACCACTTGGAATCCAACAAGCTCACCAAAGAAGACAGAGGAATCTACGAAGACATGATAAAAGACCCGAATGCGCGAAAGGTGAAAACCGGACTTCGGCAACTAGTCAGGAAGCTCGCGGAAGCATCGGCTATCCGTGCGTCACAAGCGGACTCCGTAGCCAAATATGTAGCGGAAAGCAAATATCCGACCATTATTGCGTGCGGTGACTTCAACGACGGTTCCATCTCGTACACACACCGTATCCTGACCCAAAAGCTGGACGACGCATTTACCCACTCCGGCAAGGGGCTGGGGATTTCCTATAATCAGAACAAGTTCTATTTCCGAATCGACAATATCCTGATAAGCCCCAACCTGAAAGCTTATAATTGCACCGTAGACCGGTCAATCAAAGCTTCCGACCACTATCCTATCTGGTGCTATATCAGCAAGCGATAAGAACTGTAAACTCTAATATAAAACACATATGATGATTAAAAAAACACTAACCATTTTAGCAGTAAGTTGTATGATGTACTCCTGTGCTACGAAAACAGAAAGCAATCCTTTCTTTACAGAGTTTCAAACCCAGTATGGTGTCCCGTCTTTCGACAAGATTAAGCTGGAACACTACGAACCTGCCTTCTTGAAAGGTATCGAAGAGCAGAACCAAAATATAGAAGCTATCATCGAAAGCCCGGAAGTCCCGACTTTCGAGAATACAATTGCAGCCCTGGATAACAGCGCGCCTATCCTCGACCGCGTAAGCGCTATCTTCTTCAATATGACAGATGCGGAGACCACCGACGCCCTCACCGAACTTTCCATGAAAATGGCTCCGGTTCTTTCGGAACATGAGGATAATATCTCCCTGAACGAGAAACTTTTCAAGCGTGTGAACGACGTGTACTTGCAGAAAGACTCATTGAACCTGACAACAGAACAGGCGCGTTTGTTGGATAAAACCTACAAGAGATTTGTCCGTTCGGGAGCCAACCTCAGCGCAGAGAAACAAGCACGCCTCCGTGAAATCAACAAGGAACTTTCCACACTCGGCATCACTTTCAGCAACAATATATTGAACGAGAATAACGCTTTCCAACTTTTCGTTGATAAAGAAGAAGATTTGACCGGACTGCCCGAATGGTTCCGCCAAAGCGCAGCCGAAGAAGCAAAAGCAGCCGGACAGCCGGGCAAATGGCTGTTTACCCTGCACAATGCCAGTCGTCTGCCTTTCCTGCAATATTCCGAAAACCGTCCGCTCCGCGAACAAATGTACAAAGCCTACATCAACCGGGGAAACAACAATAATGAAAACGACAATAAAGAGAATATCCGCAAAATCGTTTCTCTCCGTCTGGAAAAGGCGAATTTATTAGGTTTCGACTGCTACGCCAACTTCGTCCTGGACGAAACAATGGCGAAGAACGCCACCAACGTAATGGAACTACTGAACAACCTCTGGAGCTATGCACTGCCGAAAGCGAAAACGGAAGTTGCGGAACTTCAAACACTGATGGACAAAGAAGGCAAAGGCGAAAAGCTGGAAGCATGGGACTGGTGGTATTATACCGAGAAACTGCGGAAAGAGAAATACAACCTGTCTGAAGAAGATACAAAACCCTACTTCAAACTGGAGAACGTACGCGAAGGCGCATTTGCCGTAGCCAACAAACTATACGGCATCACCCTGAGCAAGCTCGAAAACATCCCGACCTATCATCCTGACGTAGAAGTCTTTGAAGTAAAAGACGCAGACGGTTCACAACTCGGAATCTTCTATGTAGACTACTTCCCACGTGCCGGCAAAAGCGGTGGCGCATGGATGAGCAACTACCGCGAACAACAAGGAACAACCCGTCCGCTAGTATGCAACGTCTGCAGCTTCACCAAGCCGGTAGGCGACACTCCTTCCCTGCTGACAATGGACGAAGTAGAGACATTGTTCCACGAATTCGGCCATGGTCTGCACGGACTGCTGACCAAATGCGAATATAAGGGAACGTCCGGCACAAACGTAGTGCGCGATTTTGTAGAGCTTCCTTCCCAAATCAACGAGCACTGGGCTACCGAACCGGAAGTGCTGAAAATGTATGCCAAACATTATCAGACAGGAGAAGTAATCCCCGATGAAATCATCAAAAAAATACTGGAACAAAAGACCTTCAACCAAGGTTTCATGACTACTGAACTACTGGCTGCCGCCATCCTCGACATGAACCTGCACACCGTGACAGATGTAAAGAATATGGACATTCTTTCTTTCGAAAAAGAAGCCATGGACAAGCTCGGTCTTATCCCCGAAATAGCCCCCCGCTACCGTGTCACTTACTTCAACCACATCATCGGCGGATACGCTGCCGGATACTATAGCTACCTGTGGGCGAATGTATTGGACAATGACGCTTTCGAAGCCTTTAAAGAACACGGAATCTTTGATAAGAACACTGCCGACCTATTCCGCTACAACGTATTGGAGAAAGGGGACAGCGAAGACCCGATGGTGCTTTACAAGAATTTCCGCGGAGCAGAGCCGAGCCTGGAACCGCTACTGAAAAACAGAGGAATGAAATAATTCTGCAAAAAAGCCCTTAAACATCAAATATTTGAGGGCTTCTTACATATAAATGTGAAAAAAAAACTATATTTGCAGCCTTGTATGCGGCAAAAAGCACTTGTGTACGACAGAATTTAACCGAAAATTAAATTAAAAAAGTAATCATCATAAATTAAAAGTAAAATGCAAAACAAAGGATTTGTAAAGGTTTTTGCGGTATTACTCACGCTGGTATGCGTGTTCTACCTCTCCTTCTCCTTCGTAACACGCCATTATACCAACAAGGCGAAAGAGATTGCGAACGGCGACCCGAAAGTGGAACAGGACTACCTCGACTCTCTCTCCAACGAGAAAGTATGGCTGGGTAACTGGACGCTGAAAGATTGTCGTGAAATGGAGATTAGTTTAGGTTTGGACCTGAAAGGTGGTATGAACGTTATCCTTGAAGTTTCCGTACCTGATGTTATCAAAGCATTGGCAGACAACAAGCCGGATGAAGCTTTCAACAAGGCACTGGCAGAAGCTGCAAAGCAAGCTGTCAACAGCCAGGATGACATCATCACCCTGTTTGTCAGAGAATACCACAAAATTGCTCCGGACGCAAAACTTTCCGAACTCTTCGCAACACAACAGTTGAAAGACAAAGTAAACCAGAAATCAACAGATGCTGAAGTTGAAAAAGTGCTGAGAGCAGAAGTAAAAGCCGCAGTTGAAAACTCATACAACGTACTGCGTACCCGTATCGACCGTTTCGGTGTTGTTCAGCCGAACATCCAGAGCCTGGAAGACAAAATGGGACGTATCATGGTGGAACTTCCGGGTATTAAAGAGCCGGAACGTGTGAGAAAACTTCTCCAAGGTTCTGCCAACCTCGAATTCTGGGAAACCTATACAGCTAAAGAAATTCTTCCTGCCATGCAATCTGCAGACGCAAAATTGCGTACGATATTGGCTGAAGAGACAACTGCTGACGGAGATACAATCGAAGCCGCAGTCCTCACCGAAGCTACTCCGGTTGAAGAAAAAGCTGTAAGCGCTGCCGACAGCCTTGCAGCCGCCTTGAAAGGTGAGGCAGCCGCTGAAGACAAAGCAGCCGTCAACATGGAAGAAATCAAAAAGCAATATCCTCTGTTGTCAATGCTTCAGTTGAATTCCAGCGGACAGGGTCCTGTTATCGGTTATGCCAACTACAAAGACACTGCCGACATCAACAAGTACCTGGCTATGCCGGAAATCAAAGCAGAACTTCCGAAAGACCTTCGCTTGAAGTGGGGTGTTTCTCCTTCTGAATTTGACAAGAAAGGACAGACTTTCGAATTGTACGCTATCAAATCTACCGAACGTAACGGCAAAGCTCCGTTGGAAGGTGACGTAGTGACAGATGCTAAAGACGAATTCGACCAATACAGCAAACCGGCTGTAAGCATGGCAATGAACTCTGACGGTGCACGCCGTTGGGCTCAGTTGACCAAACAGAACATCGGCCGTTCCATCGCTATCGTTCTTGACAACTATGTATATTCTGCACCGAACGTAAATTCTGAAATCACAGGCGGACGTTCACAGATTACAGGTCACTTCACACCTGAACAGGCAAAGGACTTGGCAAACGTATTGAAATCAGGTAAGATGCCGGCTCCGGCACACATCGTACAGGAAGATATCGTTGGTCCGTCACTGGGTCAGGAATCAATCAACGCAGGTGTCTTCTCATTCGTTGTGGCTCTGATACTGTTGATGGTTTACATGTGCTCCATGTACGGTTTCATCCCAGGTATGGTTGCCAACTGCGCATTAGTCCTCAACTTCTTCTTCACACTGGGTATCCTTTCATCCTTCCAAGCCGCACTGACAATGTCAGGTATTGCCGGTATGGTATTGTCACTGGGTATGGCAGTGGATGCGAACGTACTTATCTATGAACGTACAAAAGAAGAGCTTCGTGCAGGCAAGGGAGTGAAGAAAGCACTTGCTGACGGTTATTCCAACGCATTCTCGGCTATCTTCGACTCTAACTTGACATCTATCATCACAGGTATCATCCTGTTCAACTTCGGTACTGGTCCGATTCGTGGTTTTGCTACAACATTGATTATTGGTATCCTCGTATCCTTCTTTACTGCCGTATTCATGACTCGTCTGGTTTACGAACACTTCATGAACAAAGACAAGTGGTTGAACCTGACATTTACGACCAAGATTTCAAAGAACCTGATGGCCAATACGCATTTCGACTTCATGGGAACCAACAAGAAATCCATGATTATCGTCAGCGCAATTATCATCGTTTGCATCGGTTCGTTTGCTATCCGCGGCTTGAGCCAGAGCATCGACTTCACCGGTGGACGTAACTTCAAGGTACAGTTCGAAAACCCGGTTGAACCGGAACAAGTACGCGAACTGATTTCCAGCAAGTTCGGTGATGCTAACGTCAGTGTAATCGCTATCGGTACAGACAAGAAAACAGTACGTATCAGCACAAACTACCGCATCGAAGATGCAGGTAACAATGTGGACTCGGAAATCGAAGCATATCTGTACGAGACATTGAAACCGGTACTGACTCAGAACATTACATTAGAAACTTTCATTGACCGCGACAACCACACAGGTGGTAGTATCGTAAGTTCACAGAAAGTAGGTCCGAGTATCGCAGACGATATAAAGACAGGCGCTATCTACTCTGTAGTATTGGCATTGATTGCAATCGGCCTATACATCTTAATCCGCTTCCGCAACATTGCTTACAGTGTGGGTTCTATCGTAGCCTTGACAAGTGACACCATTATGATTATCGGTGCCTACTCACTGTTCTGGGGTATCCTGCCGTTCTCTCTGGAAATCGACCAGACATTCATCGGTGCTATCCTGACGGCTATCGGTTACTCTATTAATGACAAGGTGGTCATCTTCGACCGTGTGCGCGAGTTCTTCGGCTTGTACCCGAAACGTGACAAGCGCGTGTTGTTCAACGACTCTCTGAACACTACACTGGCCCGTACCATTAATACATCATTGAGTACATTAATCGTATTGCTGTGTATCTTCATCCTTGGTGGTGATTCAATCCGCAGCTTCGCATTCGCAATGATTCTCGGTGTGGTTATCGGTACATTGTCTTCACTGTTCATTGCATCTCCGATTGCATACAACATGATGAAGAACAAGAAAGTCGTAGTACCGGCTACGGAAGAATAACAAACTCCCCAAATAGAAAAGCCTCTTCCGGATATTCGGAAGAGGCTTTTTCTATTGATTATTAAAACAAATAGAAGCTATAAGACGTTAATCTTAAAAGAAGCCATTGTAAAACTTAAAACTTGATACAGTATGAAAGCCTACAACACAACTTCCCATAGATTCTTCTTTGTAGTAGCCCCGAGGGGAATCGAACCCCTATCTAAAGTTTAGGAAACTTCTATTCTATCCGTTGAACTACAAGGCCGTTTCAAATTTGTTTGCAAAGATAACGGTTTCTGTCGATTTAACAAGAATAAAAATGCAGGTTCCTTTCAGATATTTCAAATATTTAGCGTCAATAGGGCAATAAAGTACGTTTTATTTTGATAATTCGATTAACTTTCCGACCTTTGCGCTCACAAATTGAAAGTAAAAACAGTTTTTAAATTAAATATAGTAATTAAAGTTATGGCAGACGAAATGATGGTTAAAGAATTGGAGGAAGTCGTAGTACGTTTCTCCGGCGACTCCGGCGATGGCATGCAGCTGGCCGGCAACATCTTCTCGAACGTGTCGGCTACGGTAGGAAATGACATCTGTACATTCCCCGACTACCCGGCAGACATCCGCGCCCCGCAAGGTTCGCTGACCGGTGTTTCCGGTTTTCAGGTGCACATCGGCGCCGGACAGGTTTACACTCCCGGAGACCGTTGCCACGTATTGGTAGCAATGAACCCTTCCGCACTGAAAACACAAATCAAATTCTGTAAACCGCAAGGACTTATCATCACCGACTCCGACTCATTCGAAGCCAGAGATTTGGAAAAGGCACAATTTAAGACTGACAATCCTTTCGAAGAACTAGGCATCAAGCAGGAAGTACTCGAAGTGCCCATCTCTTCCATGTGCAAAGAAAGCCTGAAAGACTCGGGACTGGACAATAAATCGGTACTCCGCTGCAAGAATATGTTCGCGTTGGGACTGGTTTGCTGGTTGTTCAACCGTAACCTGGCAGCAGCAGAGAAAATGCTGCGCGAAAAATTCGCCAAGAAACCCGAAATAGCAGAAGCTAATATCAAGGTATTGAACGACGGTTTCAACTACGGAGCCAATACGCACGCTTCTGTCTCTACTTATAAGATTGAAAGCAAAGCTCCGAAATCAAAAGGACTTTATACAGATATTAATGGTAACAAGGCAACTGCCTACGGATTGATTGCCGCTGCCGAGAAAGCAGGACTGGAACTCTATCTGGGTTCCTACCCTATCACTCCAGCTACCGATATTCTGCACGAATTAGCCAAACATAAATCATTGGGAGTAAAAACCGTACAGTGCGAAGATGAAATCGCGGGTTGTGCATCCGCTGTCGGTGCCGCTTTTGCCGGTGCTTTGGCAGTGACTACAACTTCCGGTCCGGGTATTTGCCTGAAGAGTGAGGCAATGAACCTTGCTGTTATCGGCGAGCTTCCATTAGTGATTGTCAATGTACAGCGTGGCGGTCCGTCTACCGGTCTTCCCACTAAATCGGAACAGACCGACTTATTGCAAGCCCTTTACGGACGCAACGGCGAAAGCCCGATGCCTGTAATCGCCGCAACATCACCGACCAACTGTTTCGATGCCGCCTATATGGCATGTAAGATTGCCCTGGAACACATGACTCCGGTTGTATTGCTGACTGATGCTTTCGTAGCTAACGGTTCTGCCGCATGGAAACTTCCTAACTTGGACGAATATCCAGCCATCAATCCTCCGTATGTAACTCCGGACATGGCAGGCTACTGGACTCCTTACCAACGTAATGAAGAAACAGGCGTACGCTATTGGGCTACTCCGGGAACAGAAGGTTTCATGCATCGTATCGGTGGTCTTGAAAAGAGCAACGAAACAGGCGCTATCTCTACCGAACCCGAAAACCACAACAAGATGGTTCACCTTCGCCAAGCTAAAGTGGACAAGATTGCAGACTATATCCCCGAACTCGAAGTGTTGGGTGACGAGGACGCAGACTTGCTGATTGTTGGCTGGGGCGGTACTTACGGACATCTCCGTCTGGCTATGGACTATATGCGCGAACATGGAAAGAAAGTGGCTTTCGCTCACTTCCAATACATCAATCCGCTGCCGAAGAACACTGCCGATGTGTTGCGTAAATATAAGAAAATCGTGGTAGCTGAACAGAATTTGGGACAATTTGCAGGTTACTTGCGCATGAAAGTGCCCGGATTGAACATCAGCCAGTTCAACCAGGTGAAAGGACAGCCTTTCGTCACGAGAGAATTGATAGATGCATTCACTAAATTATTGGAGGAATAAAAGATGAGCGATAAAGTATATACCGTACAAGATTATAAATCAGGTCAGCCACGCTGGTGTCCGGGATGCGGTGACCACGCTTTCCTGAATTCACTGCACAAAGCCATGGCCGAACTGGGAACAGCTCCGCACGATATTGCCGTAATTTCGGGTATCGGTTGTTCTTCCCGTCTGCCTTATTATGTAAATACATACGGTTTCCACACCATCCACGGACGTGCAGCCGCTATTGCAACAGGAGCTAAAGTAGCCAATCCGAATTTGACTATCTGGCAGATTTCCGGTGATGGTGACGGCCTGGCAATCGGTGGTAACCACTTCATCCATGCATTACGCCGTAATGTCGACCTGAATATGATTCTGTTGAACAACCGTATCTACGGTCTGACAAAAGGACAATATTCACCGACTTCGGAACGCGGACTTGTAACCAAATCTTCTCCTTACGGAACTGTGGAAGACCCCTTCCGTCCCGCTGAACTGGCATTCGGTGCCCGCGGACGCTTCTTTGCACGCTGTATTGCAGTAGATGGTGCCGCTTCGGTAGAAGTATTGAAAGCAGCAGCCAACCATAAAGGTGCTTCTGTTGTAGAAGTTCTGCAAAACTGCGTTATCTTCAACGACGGAACTCACGCCAGCGTTGCCACCAAAGAAGGACGTGCCAAGAATGCTATCTATCTGGAACATGGCAAACCGATGTTGTTCGGCGAAAACAAGGAATTCGGATTGATGCAGGAAGGCTTCGGGCTGAAAGTAGTGAAACTGGGTGAGAACGGTATCACAGAAAAAGATATCCTTACCCACGACGCACACTGTCAGGACAATACGCTACAACTAAAACTGGCTTTGATGGAAGGTCCCGACTTCCCGATTGCACTCGGTGTAATCCGTGATGTAGACGCTCCGACCTACAACGATGCAGTCACAGAACAAATCGAAGAAATCAAAGGCAAGAAGAAATATCACAATTTCCAGGAACTGTTGATGACTAATGAGACTTGGGAAGTGAAGTAATTCACTACTTATCAAGAACACAAAAAGATGGAGAAAGAGACTCAGTTCCCTTTCTCCATCTTTTTTATACTTTGAAACTCATTACTATATCTTTGGATAAGTATTAGGATAGTGGAATCTGCTATCAATACATTTTTGTTTGAGGCTATCCCCTGTTTTCATCTTATGTTAAAAATGAGATTTTTTCTCGTTTTAATCATGGTATGACATGCTTATTTTGTACATTTGAGCGTTATAATAGAAGAAAGGTAGATTTATGGCGGCTTTATTACAATTTACGGTAGGCAATTATCGCTCTTTCCATCAGGCAAGAACCTTTTCTATGGTTCCTAATAGCATACAGGATAACCCTAAAGGCTGTGTGGTAGCGGAAGGACATTATAAATATCTCACAACGGCAGCGGTCTACGGAGCAAATTCCAGCGGAAAAAGTAACTTGATAGCAGCTTTGACAACTATGAAGGATATGGTACTAAGCTCTGTCAAGTTGAATGACCATGACCCGTTGCCTTATGACCCATTTCTTTTGTCAGAAGAGTCAAGTAGACAACCCACTCATTTGGAAGTAGTGTATTTGGATGCAGATGAAACTCGCATAAGATATGGTTTTGATTATACTATGCGTCGGATAGAACAAGAATGGTTGTTTGTTAGCAAAAAAAACAAACAAGAACAGCCTTATTTTGTCCGTGACGAGGAAGGCATTGGCGTGGATGAAAGCTTATTTCCGGAAGGTATAGGACTTGAAGAAAGGACTAATGACAATCGTTTATTCTTATCTTTAGTTGCTCAGCTGGGTGGTACAGTCAGTAAGAACGTGTTGGACTATTTCAAGTCGGGATACAATGTGATTTCAGGATTGAACAATCAAGGCTATGAAGGGCTGACAGAACGACAATTCCTAAATGAGGAGGAAGAATCTACTAACGCACTGCAATTTTTTAAAGACCTTCAGTTGGGCTTTGAAAATATTGAAACGGTGGAACGTGATACTGACAAAGGGAAGAAAGCGATAGACATTTTTACTATGCACAATGTATATAGTGAGCATGGAGAGATTGTTGGCAAACAGCGTTTTCGCTTTGACTATTGCGAATCGCAGGGTACCCAAAAACTATTTGAGTTAGCTGGTCCTCTGTTTGAAGCATTGCATCAGGGTAGGTTGCTGGTGATGGATGAACTGGACGCCAAGATACACCCGCTGATTTCCCAACACATCATTCGCTTATTCAGTAATGAGAAGACAAATCCGCATCATGCACAACTCTTGTTCACTACGCACGACACCAATCTGCTTTCTTCTCACCTACTTCGTCGAGACCAGATTTGGTTTACGGAGAAAGATAAGGCGGAATCGACAGATCTTTATAGCCTAATGAACATTGTTTTGCCTGATGGTACGAAACCGAGAGGAGACGGTAATCTTGAACGTAACTATATAAAAGGACGTTACGGAGCCATTCCTTATTTAAAAACGATTGAATAATTATTGCGGTTATGGGAAAAAAGAAGAAACTTTCGTCAATGAATCTTGAGCGATATAGTTATAAAGAAGCAGCTCATGAGGATGTGAAGGTTCGTTGCCGCATATTGATTGTGTGTGAGGGTGAAAAAACAGAGCCTAATTACTTCAAATCATTCGATCAGATGCAATATGGAAGTGTTGTCTATAATATTGAATGTGAGGGAGGAAAGATAAATACCGTACAAGTAGTAGATAAGGCGATAGAACTTCGCAATAAGGCCATTTCTTCTGGTTCCCCATACGATACCGTTTGGGCTGTTTTTGATAAGGATGATTTTCCTGTTTCAGCGTTTAATGCAGCGATAATTAAAGCTGAGCAACATGGCATTGGTTGTGCATGGAGTAATGAAGCGTTTGAATTATGGTATGTATTCCATTTTGTAAATCGTGTCACAGCAATGAGCCGTGAAGAGTATAAGAAAGCGATCAGTAAGCATGTAAATGAATCTTCGACTTATACACATAAAGCGAAATATACCTATAGAAAGAACGATTTAAAGTCACATATGATAATGACTGTATACGGTGACGAAACACGTGCAATCCGTTATGCGCAAAATCAGGATGATAGTTTTGATGATACTCGTTATGCAACCCATAATCCTTGTACTACAGTATATAAACTGGTACGTTTGCTGCGTGGAGAGGATAGGGATTTTAATAGGAAGATTATGGATGATTTAAATGAATAGTTTATTAAAATACTAAGACTTAGATTGGATTATTATACCAACTATGCATCTATGATGCATTATAGAATAGTAAAATATGAATAAACAACAATTAGCAAATAAGATATGGGCATCCATGGTAACCGCACCAAAAGTTTGTTTTATTTCGTACAGTAAGGAACAAAATTATATGTGTATGAATTTGTTCGACCTAGTACTGAAACAAGCCGAACCATGTGCTTGAGTTACTCAAGTCTCCTACATCATTTCACTGAGTGTAATACTTATCTTGGTCAATTCTACTACTAAATAGTAAGAGTAAGTTTGAAGTATAATTAAAACTTTCAGCCCCATGAACTTCCCTCGAATCCTCTCTTAATGGAGTAAACCATACGATTTATGAAAAATAAATGCAGCACACCAAAGGCTATTTGATTTCCGATGGAAGCCCGATGGTGTGCTGCATTTACATTTAAGTCAAGTTATCTATAACTCATTATTATGCCATTTATGCAGAAATTGCATACTACCATCCAACCGTAACTTTCAGAGGCAAACGATTGGAAGCCGGGCCGGCAAGAATCTCAAACTCGCCTTTTTCCACTACAAAGCGGTGCTGATTCATATCGTAATAAGCGAATGCATCCTCATTCAGCACTACAGAAACCCGTTTCTTCTCCCCTTTCTTCAAGAACACCTTTTCATAACCTTTCAGTTCTTTCTGAGGACGGGGGACAGAGGACTGTACATCATGTACATACACTTGTGCCACTTCCAAGGCATCCATCTTCCCTGTATTCTCGATATCAAAGCTAACGGTAACCTGATGTTCACCCGTTTTCTCCGCAGCCATATTGCTATAAGCGAAAGTTGTATAGGACAAACCGTAGCCAAACGGATAGAAAGGCTCTTTTCCCGAACGGTCGTATCCACGATAACCGACAAAGACACCTTCGGAATAGTCTACACGCTTAATCTCAGCTTTCAAATTCTCGTAATAACTGCCGTGCACCGGATTATCTTCCCATGTCTTTTCGATAGAAATCGGTAACTTGCCGCTTGGAGATATTTTTCCAGTCAGGATTTCAGCTATCGCCTGACCGCCTTCCTGTCCCGGATACCAGGCCATAAGAATAGCTTTTGCAGCATCATACCAATTGGTGAAATCCACACCGCCACCGGCATTCAGCACAACTACGACATTGGGATGCATAGCCGCAATCTTCTTGATAAACAATTCCTGATAGCGGAGCAAAGCAAACGGACGGTCAAAGCCTTCGCCTTCCGTATTACTGTTGAAGCCTGTGCAGAACACAACATTATCCACCTTTGCCAGCCCTTGACGAAGTTTAGCCTCATTAAGGCTATAAGCGTTGAAACGGATGATGGCCGAAGAAATATTATCAAAGAATTCAATCCGGAAACGGTATTCCTTACCGCCCTCAACAGGAAGTTCAACTTCACGGCTGGAATAAGAATGATTACCCCAGTCGCCTGTAATATGCTTGTCGTTCACAAACAGGCGGTAACCGTCATCACCACCGATGTGGAGTTTCAACTGACCGTCTGCCTGTGGGACATAACAGGCTGTCCAACGGACTGAAAAGGCATCTGTCGGAAAACCGTCCAACGGTGCGCCATAGCCCCAGTCATAATCAACAGAAGATTCCGTGCGTACAACTTCCGGCTGTCCCGAAAGCGTCTTGTTCTTGAAGTATTCAGCCTTGAAGCCTTTCACCTCACGATTGGCGTCAGTATAAAACTCATTAACAATATCTTCATAAATCACATCATCCGTCAATAACACCAGATTCTTTTTCTTCAGTTCCTTCAAGCCTTGAGCCACTGAGACGGTAGAAAAAGGAGTGACAAAACCACTGCCGCCACCGGTAGGTATCAAATCTGCATTAGGACCCATTACGGCTGTTTTTCCTTTCAGCGGGAGCAGGTTTGCTTCATTCTTCAACAATACTACCCCTTCGCGTGCCAGTTCTAAAGCTGTCTGGCGGGAGAATGGATTATCCAACGGAATATTACTGTCTTTCTGTTCCTTATCCAACATTCCATAAGCTATTAAAGTCTGCAGGATATGTTGTACTTTCAGGTTGATAGTTTCTTCGGTCACCGTGCCCGTTTTGATGGCGGGGATAAGGTTGTCGGCATTCATGAAACGCCCTTTCGGCATTTCGAGGTCAAGTCCGGCGTTAGCCGCTCCGATGGCGGAATATACCGAAGTCCAGTCCGACATCAGAATACCTTTGAAGCCCCAAAGATTGCGCAAGACATCAATATTCAGCCATTTATGTTCGGTCGCATGGACACCGTTCAAGAGATTGTAGCTGTTCATTACAGCACTCACGTTCGCTTCCTGTACAGCCTTGCGGAAAGCCGGAAAATAAATCTCGTGCAAAGTACGCTCGTCTATGTCCGAACTCGCATGATGGCGGCTCCATTCCTGATTGTTGCCAGCAAAGTGCTTGATGGTCGCAATGACTCCTTCCGATTGCACGCCAAGAATATATTGCTTGGCAGTCTCACCCGTCAAGTAAGGGTCTTCACCGAAGTATTCAAAGTTGCGTCCGCACAACGGAGCACGATAAATATTAACGCCCGGACCAAGCAAGATACTTACTCCACGAGCTTTGGCATCCTGTCCTAGGCCTTGACCTAATTTATAAAGCAAGTCACGATTCCAGGTAGAAGCGGAAAGGATGCCGGACGGATAAAGGGTGCTTTTAGGAGCATGGTTACGGATTCCCTGCGGGCCGTCAGCCAATTTGATTTCTGGTATTCCCAAACGCGGTATGGCACGCAGAGAAAAGCTGGTATATCCGGAGATATACTCTATTTTCTCTTGCAAAGTCATTTTGGATACAAGCTCTTTCGCACGTTGTTCCGCTTGGGGAGTAATCGTTTGTGCACAGGCCAGGATGCTGCATACAAGCATGCACAGGCTTATGATACCTATTTTCTTTTTCATGGTGATATGTGTTAATATAGGATGTGTCAAAAACCAATTTGGCTATCAGCTTTTGATACACTTCGTTCTTTATATTTTTAGTCTGTCAGTTCAACTTTCTTTAGTCTATCAATTCTATTTTAACGGTCTGTCCCTGTACGTGGATATTGTATTCTCCGGTTTCGAGGAATCGTTTACCGTCCTCATTGACAAATCCGAAATCACGTTCCAGGTCTATGTCGAAACGGAAAGTTTTCGTTTCTCCGGCTTTGATAAGTTGTTTCTCAAAGTGTTTCAGTTCTTTCACCGGACGGGTAATCGAACAATACGGGTCGGAGATAAACCAGTGGACTGTCTCTGCTCCGTCGCGGGCGCCGATGTTGGTGACAGTCACTTCAGCCGAAAGCTTCTCGCCACGCTTCACTTTAGTGGCAGAAGGGGTAACAGTGCCATACTTGAATTCTGTGTAGCTCAGTCCGTGACCGAAAGGATATAATGGGTCACTTGTTATATCTTTATAAAATCCCTGATGTCCGCGCCCGCTCTTACGACGGTTGTAATAGATAGGAATCTGTCCCGTCGAATAAGGGAAGGTCATGGCAAGTTTGCCGGAAGGATTAATACGTCCGGACAATATCCCCGCCATCGGAAGCGCGCCATTCACACCCGGTTGCCAGATTTCCAGTATGGCATCAGAGACCGGTTCCAGACGGTTCAGTTCCAATGGACGACCGTTTACCAATACCAGTACGACAGGCTTTCCGACTTTCTTCAGTTCTTTTGCCAGTTCTTCCTGCATCTGCGGTAGTGCGATGGAAGAGCGGGACGCATTTTCGCCGCTCCAGGTCATCATCTCGCCCAGGCAAAGAACAACAACGTCAGACCAGCGTGCAGCTTCCAATGCTTCTGCAAATCCTTTGCGGTTCTCCCCTTGTGTGTTGCAACCTAACGCATAACGCAGTTCGGCTTTTCCTGCAAATTCAGTAGCCAGGCCGTCATAGAGCATTGCCACATCGGTATCTTTTCCATGTCCACGCCAGGAGCCCAACAAGTCCCAGCCATTTTTTGCCATTGGGCCTATTACGGCAATCTTCTTTTTATCCGTCAGTGGTAAAACGTTGTTTTCGTTTTTCAGCAATACCATGGATTCTGCCGCAAGACGGGCGGCGATGTCCATGCTTTGCGGACGGAAGAAACGTTCTTTCTCAGTTGTAGCGGGAGTATAAGGACGCTCAAACAAACCGAGACGGAATTTCAGAAGCAAGACACGACGGACAGCTTCGTCCACTTGAGCCATTGACACCTTGCCTTCTTCTACCAACTCCTGCAAATGACGGTCATAAGCATGAGACATCATGTCCATTTCAAGACCGGCAGTAAATGCATACCGGGCAGCTTCCTTTTTAGTTGCCGCCAATCCCTGGTTTTTCAACTGTTCGATAGCTCCCCAGTCGGAAACGATAAAACCGTCATGTCTCCAACGGTTCTTTAATATCTCGGTCATAGTATAAGGGTTTGCCGAACCCGGTACACCGCTGATATCATTAAAAGAACTCATCAGAGTTGCCGCACCTGCCTTCACACCCATTTCATAAGGAAGCAGATAAGTGTCCCAAAGAGTTTGCTGGGAGATTTCGGTATATACATAGTCACGTCCGGCTTCGGATGCCCCGTAACCTACATAATGTTTCAGACAAGCTGCCACACGGTTTTCTGCCGACATATTATCACCTTGATACCCTCTGACGGAAGCTGCACCGAACACTCCATTTGCATAAGGGTCTTCGCCATAACCTTCCGCCACACGTCCCCAACGAGGGTCACGTGCCACGTCAATCATCGGTGAGAACGTCCAGTCCACTCCCGACATACGGGCTTCCTGTGCAGATACGGCACACGCCTGTTCCACCAAATCCGGGTTCCAGGAACAAGCCTGTGCCAACGAGATAGGATACACGGTACGGAATCCATGAATCGCATCATAACCGAAAATAATAGGAATACCCAGACGGGATTCTTCCATCGCTTTCTTCTGCATATTATTACGCAGTTCGGGATTTGCCTCGAAGTAAATCAGAGAACCGATTTCCGCGGGCACTTTCTTCACCTCTTCGCCTACATTATTCACGTTGTTGTTCCGTCCCAAGGTATATTGGTTCAACTGCATCACTTTCTCTTCCAAAGTCATGCGTGATAACAAGTCGTCTACGCGTTTCTCAATCGGAGCCTTTGCGTCTTTATATAATGCCCCCCCTTTTTTATCCTTTGCCGAAAGGGTACATACCGTACCCAGCAAACAGATTCCGTAAACTAATGCTTTTTTTCTCATTTGTATTTTCGTCGGTTAGTTAGTAATAAACAGGTCAGTCACTTTATACGGATGCTTTACTGCTGCATGGGCAGCTTTCTGGGCAACAGCTTTCCGCGCCTCATCCAGCCCTTCCGGTCCATAAGGATTCCCGACCACATTGCGCTTGAAGATACGTTCGAACCAGGTGCAGGCAGCGGTATAACGTCCCACCTTCACATCCAGATGATAGCCGTCCCTGTTCAGATGGTCGCCGATAAAAGAAGTACGGGCATTCTGTATGGCAGTGCCCGAAGGGATGACAATCTTTATCTTGTTCACCTTAGCCGCTTTCTTCACAGCATCGGCAATGGCCTGATACATGGTCAGTTGATTGCAGTTGTAGTTTTTAAATCCACTATGCTTGGAAGTAGACGCATATGCCCAGGTTTGGTGCAACATCAGCTTTGTTTTCTTTGGAAGACGTGCTTTTACATATTCTATAAGTTCCGGCAGAGAGGCTTCATACGTCTCATACATTCCCGAAAAAGGACTTGCCTGTTGCAGGCTGACGTAATCCCAGTCTTCATCTGCCAGCACCGTTTCCAAAGACATCTTGCCCTTTTCCCGTTTCTTTCCATCCGTACCGATTTTCCGGTAGGCATAGGCGGGAGCATTTTCACGGGCATTCTTCACATGACGTTCCAGAGAACAGCCGCCGATAAACATATTGCCGATGATGGTTGAAATACCTTCGGCTTCCGCCAGTTCATGCAGATATTGCTCCACGGCATCCTGCGAGAAGCTGTTGCCGATGGCAAGTATCCTGACCGTTTTTTGCTGCGCATACGCTCCTCCGGCAAGAAGGAGCAGTATGAACATACAAATCACTACATTTCTATATTGCTTCATTATAATCAATATGATAAAAACCAGACTTTATTTCACCGGACTAATGCATAGTGCATTGATGTGTCCTTCCGCGGCCAAACCGGTATCAATCCCTTTCACCTCGACAATGACCTTGCCTTCCGAATCCGGTTCTATATTCTCAAACTTAGCAATGTATTCCTCGAAATTTGCGGCATTAAACGAGGCAACATCCTTGAGACCTGTCTTCACTTCTTTAACCTCACTCTCCGTTTTACCTATCAATTTATAGGAAGATATACGGGTGTCTTTGCCTCCATTAAAACGGATGGCTAAAATAGTGAAATTATATTTCCGGGCTGCATCCAGTTGAGAGATTTCTATCCTTCCCGGGCCTACATCACCCTTATTCTTCTCTCCTCCCACTAACAAACCGTCTTTCCATGCAGTCAGCGGAAATGCCACGCCATCCACCGTCACCGGGCTGGCCGGTTCGCCACTGACCCCGGCATAATTCGCAGTAAATCCGCCAAGGACTCTGACGCCAATATTCGTATAATTGTTTTCCGCATCTTTTATCCAGCTTGTGGTTGAACTTTCCAAATACGAGGTTATATTATTCCACGGAGTGGCAGAGAGTGAAGTCGGGCCGAAATCAATATAGATGGGAGCTTTCAAGTCGGTGCCAGATATTTCCGGTTCCTTGAAGTTAACCATATCAGTCACTTCATCGGGTTTCTGCACAGCGTAATGAGCAGCATTTTGTGCAATCTTCACCACCTGCGGGTCAATCGTTTCGGGAGCATACGGGTTGCCGACAACGTTTTGTCCTGTAATCATCTCAAACCAAGTGCAGGCAGCAGTATATCGGCCGTAAGTAACCTCCAAATGATAGCCGTCGCGATTGAACGCGTCACCCAAGAAAGAGGTACGGGCATTCTGGATGGCAGTGCCCGAAGGAATCAGCAGGTTCAGTGCCGTATGATTCGTCACCGCCTGTCGGGCAGCAGACACAATGGCATTATACATAGTCATCTGATTGCTATCATAATCCGGGAAACTTTCATGAGTGGAACTGGAAGCGTATGCCCAAGTCTGATGCCACATCAATTTAGCCTGCGGACAACGTGCCTGTATACCGGCAATCAAATCAGCAAGCGCTGTATACGTACCGTACTTACCGGATTTTCCGCTCGCCTGTTGCAAGCTGATATAATCCCAGCTTTCATCGGCCAATGCCTGAGACAACTTATATTTGTTTTTCAGCACTTTCTCGCCATCTACCACTTTACGGTATTCATATGCCTCGGCATCCGACTGTAAATTAGCCAGATGCCTGTCTAAATCGCATCCGCCGATATACATATTGCCAATAATAAAATCATGTCCTACAGCTGCGCCCAATTCATACAGGTATTGCTCCACCGCGTCTTGGGAGAAACTGTTGCCGATGGCAAGAATCCGGATTGCCCCTTGCTCCACCGTAACGGGAATCGTGGCAACAAGCGGTTTGGTATCCGTAGGACATTCGATAGTGATGGACGTGTTTCCGGCAGATACACCTGTGATTGTGACAGCCTTATTGTCTGCGTCTACCGCTACGCTAGCTATATTGGGGTTTTCGGAAGTACAAGTATATTCAGGTTTCAGGTTCTCGTCACCGCCTACCGTCACATTCAATGTAACCGTTTCTCCCGTAGTAACGGTAACTTCATTGGAAGCTACCACCATCCATTTGCCGTCTACATAGACGATTTTCTCTTCAATCTGCGTCACTATCTTCTCCGATTCGGAGCAGGATACCAATACTCCTCCGACAGAGAATAGTGACACTAAAAATAATAATCCTGCCAACAGGAAGTTATTGTTCCATTTTACGGTTTTCATAGTCATCTACTATTAGTTATTGTTTCTCTTTTTAGCAAAATAATCTCTCATCAGATACCACGCTTTCTTACGCATACCCTGGTCGGATATGAGTCCTTTGCGGTTCCAGCCATCCTGATTGGTGGGGTGGAAACGGAACGGCGAACGGAAGTCGAACAGAATCCAAGGCGATACACCACGCAGGTTCGGAATATTGTCGAACATACGGATGTTGTCTCTATACAGACGGGCCTGGTATTCTTCACTCCAAGAGCTGACTACGTTCTCATCACCGGACTGACCATACAATGCTTCGCCGCCAAATTCCGAGATAATCAACGGTTTGTCCGTCACTACTTCCCATATGGCATCTTTCGGCTCGACAGGCCACGGATGATACCAGCCCATATATTTATTGATAGCTACAACGTCCAGTTGGGAAGTGAAGTCGTCTTCCATTACAAAACGCTGCTTCTCGCTATTGAAGCGCACAAGGTCGAAAGCGGCAACGTACAGGCGAGTAGTGTCCAGTTGTTTTCCCGTCTCAAGCAGGGAAGTAAGGAATTCGTTCCGTTCTTTGGAAGGCTGTGTTTCATTGGCAACGCCCCAATAACCTACCGCGCAGCGGTTCTGGTCGCGCTTAATCATTTCAGCAAGCATCCTTTGCGCTTTCTGACGGGTATCATTATCTGTAAAGTCAATGCCTTGCCAAATAGGAATCTCCTGCCAAAGAAGGAAACCCATCTTTTCCGCCAGGCGTACTGTGTATTCATTCTGCGGATAATGTGCCAGGCGAATCATGTTCACGCCAAGCGCTTTCGCTTCATTCAGCAACATGGCTGCATCGGCTTCCGAGAAGGCACGCCCCATACGTTGCGGGATTTCTTCGTGGAAAGAGATACAGCACATAAATGTCGGCTTCCCGTTCAGGTAGATATCTGTTCCTTTCACGGTGATATTGCGGAAGCCGATTTGTTCTTCCACGCGGTCGGTATTTGAAGATACAGTCACGCCATAGAGTTTCGGCTCTTCCGGCGACCAGCGTTGCAGCTTCTTCGCGTTCAATACAGTTTCCGCCTTTCCTTCTGCGTCGGTGGTAAGCTCCGCATTGATTTTGAGTTCAGGGATGGCAACTGTTACTTTCTCACCTGCTTTTTTATCAGAAAGACGCACACGGGCAATTATCCGGTCGGGAGCATTTTTATCCAATTGGACGAAATAATCTTCTATAAATGTCCGGGGAGTTTTCACCAACAGCACATCTCTTGTGATGCCGCCATAGTTCCACCAGTCGAATGCCAGAGCGGGAATGGCGTCTTTAGTGCGGCGGTTGTTTACTTCTACCGCCAGGAAGTTGTCGCCGTCTTTCAACAGGTCTGTCACTTCCACTTGGAAAGGGGTGAAACCGCCTTCGTGCTCTGCTATCTCTTTTCCGTTCAGGTAGACTTTGCTACGATAGCTGACAGCGCCGAAATAAAGGAACTGGCGTTTGTCTGCCAAGCGTTTGGCATCAAAGTGACGGGCATACCATACAGTGCCTTCGTAATATTTCAGTTCGGGCGACTGGGAGTTCCAATCTCCCGGAACGTTAAGACGCAACCCGCCTTCAAACGCGTATTCGTAGAAATCAATATTTCCTTCCGGTTGTCGGTTCTCATAGATTTTCATCCGTTGTCCCTGGTCGTACAGGTCGATGATGGCATTCCATTTACCATTCAGCGAATGGATGTCACGGCCATATACATTCGTTATCAGCTCTTGTGCCGCAACGCTTCCAGCAAAAGCAATCAGCAACAATAAACATAGGTTTAATTTCTTACCTGTTTTCATTTATCTATTAGTTTATGGTATTAGTATATTATTCGTTTTTCGATTCATTTTTCAGGAAATTCATTACCCAGTTCCAAGCTGCACTCCACTGTTCGGCATAGGCATAATGGGCGGTCGTCTCAGCTACAAACAGTTCTTTCGGAGCATTAATCACGTTGTAAGTGGAGTAAGTAGTAGTAGGCGGACAAACCATATCATTATAACCAAAAGTATAGAATCCCGGCACTTTAACCTGACGGGCAAAGTTGACTACATCAAAATACTGAATGGTTTTCATCTTTTCCGGTATCCGGTTCTTCTCATCCTTCAACATATGCGGCCAACCGCCTGCACGACCGTGGGCATAACCCGCCATATCACACAAGGCTGGATAGAAAGAAACCAATCCTTTGACACGAGTGTCCAGTCCGGCAATTACAATAGAAAGCGCACCGCCCTGGCTTCCTCCAAAGGTCGCCAGATTGCCATTGAACTCAGGAAGTGTGTAAATGAAATCAATGGCTCTCACGCAGCCTGTATAGACCCGCTTGTAATAGTACTTGTCCCGATTGTCCATATTGAACGAGTGGTAGTTCTTCAAAGCTCCGTTATAAAGGCGGTGATAGACATCCCCCACCAAATTGACCGGAATGCCGTGAATACCGATTTCCAATATGATGAAACCCTTTCCGGCACGTTCGGCTTCTCCGTTATAGGCACGGATGCCTGCGCCTGGCACTTTCAGAATCGCTGGATATTTCCCGGAAGCCTTCGGGACACAAAGGATGCCGTACATACGGGACGCATAGTCATTGTTCGCGAAAGAGACATGATATACGTTCACCTTATCCGTACACCTTTCCGGCAGTAAAGTCATTATCGGTTCAAGCGCCCACTTTTCTGCGGCTTCTTTGGTGCTTTTCCAAAACTCCAGAAAGTCGGCGGGCAACGGAGTGGTCGGTTGCAATTTCTCAGGAGAAAAGCCGACGGTAGCCACGCCTTCATACTCACGTCCTTGGCAAGTGACAAAAGCACGGCAACGCAGGAACCCTTCTTTTTTCATAGTCCCTGCGTTAATTTCAAGCTTTTCGTTCTTCAAAGGCTGTTTGCCTGTCTGATGAGGTTTCATCATGTCTTCCGAAATCTCATAGCGCACTTCCAGATTATCCTGCGGGATATTGCATTTCAATACCGCCACTTTGAATTTCACTTTTTCTCCCGGTTTATACAGCCAATTAGTGTGGTCGGGAGTGACCTGCACTTGAACCAGTCTTTCCTGTGGCTGTCCCCATGCAACTATCTGCATGGAGACAAATGCTATCAGGAGAAGAAGAAAACGTACACTTTTTATCATAGTTCCCTATTTTATTTCATTTGTCATTGCTATATTAATATTCCATTTATCAGCTATTAAGATTTCATTTATCAGCTATTAATACCCATTGTCTCAACTATTAATACCTGTCCGCTCAACTGTTAATACCTGACAACTCAACTATTAACACCCAACAGCAGAGGTATTAATGCTTCTCTCCACAAATCATAACACCCTGTAAATCAAAAGTTAACATTTTATTCATCATTAGCATAAAAAGCAGACAACCGCCTTTTTATGGTTTTACTTCGTATTGATAGAGTGCGAAAGAGTTCTTGTCATTCAGCTCGAAACTTACTCTACCCTGTGCGCCGACTTTTGCGGCAAACTTCTTACCACTTCCCATTACAGGGGTAAAAGTAACTTTCTTACCCTTTGGAAGCCAAGTGTCAATACTCCCCCTGGCTTGCTCATTATCTTCGCGATAAACCACAAGATAGCCTTGCGTGCCGGAGACGGTCGATTGGAATCCGGTCCACGAGCGTCCCGAAGGTTCTTCGCCAACGGGCAGTATGACGCCTTGATGAAACCGGAGTTGCAAGGGTTGGTACTTCTTGAGCAGAGATGCCGTAATATAAGCCTCTTCGGGCAGGTTCGAAGCTTCCATCCAAGCCAACGGCTGTGCCGCCAAGGTGATGGCAAAGAGGTAATCGAAACTGTAACGGGCGGGGGCAAAAGGGTCGGCAGCGTCATACTTATCGGCATTGCGCCATTTATTAAGGAACTCTATCTGCATCTTCTCTGCCGGTACATAGCGGGACAGCATCCAGAGGTTGCGCAAGGTGCGATAAGGGTAATAGTTGCCCCAATCGGTATAGCGGTTTTCCAGGAAGATGTTACCGTACTCGTTCATATAGTGATATCCTCCGCGACGACCGGCAGTGGCATCGAGGTTGAAAATCACTTCATAGTTGGTTTGCTCCAACACGGTATCAAACAGTTGGCGCAAGTTTTGTTCGGCTGTCTTGGTAGGTATCTGCAAGCCGTCTATCTTGAAACAGCAGATGCCGTACTTCTTATAAAGTCCGATAATGGCCTGCGCATCTTTTTGCCAATCGGCAAAATCATTCTGTATGCTGGGATTGAACCATAATCCGATGCGAATACCCAATTTCTTGCCTTTCTCTACAATAGGTTTCAGTCCATGAGGGAATTTCGTGGGGTTGGGTGTCCAATAATCGGCATTTTTCCAAATATCCTTAAAACTACCTCCGGCAGTCTTCGAGTTAGGGCTTTTTCCGCTCTGCCAGCCATCGTCCAGTTGAAAGAGGGTGATGCCCATGCGTGCGGCACGGTCCAGTTCTGCCAGGCAGAAAGCCTCATCTATTTTGGCATCCTGACTACGGTCGCCCCAGGTATTGAGCATAATCATCTCATCCTGTGCGGCGGTGTGGTGGCGCAGTTGTTTCTGATAGAGGCGCAGGGCAGTAAGCGCTTCTTGCTCACCGCCGGTATAGATGCCGGTAACACATCCATAAACGCGGGTCCAGCTATCTGGCTTTACATCATGAGACGCAATGCCCAGCCCCACTACCATAAAATCACTAAAGTCCGCCACGAAGTCAGAACCCGGATAATGTAATTGGGTACTGCTGCTGGGAGCCTCTTTTAAGAAAAAGAAGCCTTGACGCGTAGCTACGTCATGAGCAAAAAGCAAATTACCACGATACGTATTGCGACGGTAAGGAAGCCAGGTACGCCCGGTCACCAGATTGTCATTCCAATCGGTGTAATCGAAAAACTCTATTGTGCGGGCACTCCAATGATTGCCGGATAGTTGCAGCCTGTCGAGCGTGGGAGTTTTCACCCCCGTAGCCATATCGGCCGTGTGCTCTATATTTTTGCGGTCGGCGTTAGAGCGGTTGTCCTCCTTATTCTGATAAAGTTCCACTTGCCCTTTCAGATAGGTGTCGCAAGCAATGGCGGGACAGTCTGCATAAATGCGATAGCGACGCTCTATATTCAGCGAACCGATAGTGCAAGCCACGGTAGCCTGCAGATAACTGGCGTGGATGCCGTTCGTCGGTATCTCGTTCACGGTGAATGTGGCATCCGTAGGGATACCTTTCACAATCGAGAAATCGGGTTGTTTGCCCTGTGCCGAAATGGTTTTTCCGTGTTGCTTGTCAGTAAGGCTGATGGTAACAGGCGCACCGTTATTCCACAGCATGGCGCGTTCCATATAGTTATTGCCCATACGTAGCGTGTCACCTTTCAGAAAAGCGTAATACTGTTGTCCGCCCCAAAGTGGCAAGGTACATATTGCCGATAGAAATATCGTGATAATATTTTTTTTGCTCATAGTTTGTCTACGGTTTGATGTAAGCTCCCGGAACTTCCAACAATTCGTTGGGTTCGTTGAAGCGTTGGTTATCGGGCACATCGCGTTTGCCCAGCCCCGCTTGCATAAGTTGCTTCAGTTCGGGCAGGTGATGATGATAGATGTCGCGTGGCTCTACACGATGCTTGTGGCAGAGTCCGGCTGCCATACCTACTACTTCACCCATCATGCCGGTAGTACGCATCACACGTACTGTGCCTAAGGCTACGTGGGTACAGCTCATATTGCGGCCTGCCATAAAGAGGTTGTCCACATTGCGAGAATAGAGACAGCGATAGGGAACGGCATAAGGATGAATCCAACGATGCACCGTAGCCGACTTGAATTCATTGCCGGGAAAGCGGACACTATTCACGCTGTCGGGGAAATGAAGATCGATACTCCAGGTAGTGGTGAACGAAGCATCCTCGTGCGCCACATTCTTGTCTATATCGTCCTGTGACAGTACGTAGTCGCCCAAGAGACGGCGTGATTCGCGTTTGCCTGAGATATACGCCACCCAGTCGAGGGAACGGTTGGCATACTTCTTATGGTCTTTATAGTGATTCTTCAGATAACTCCAGTTGGAATATATCACCAAAAGTCCATAGTCGCGTACACGTTCAGCTTCGCTGACTTGATTGCGGTTCATGCCTGTTTCCCATTTCCACTCGCCCATGGTTACAGGCTCACAGTTTTCAGCGTCAAAGCGCACGCCATATTCAAAATGAGGGAAGGAAGTTTTCTTCTTCATGTCCTTGCTATACCATTGTATAGAGGCGCCCATCACCAATGAGTCGGGTTGCTCGGGAGCAAGGCTCTCGCCATATTCATTGCGGCCTTCACGTCCCATAGTCCAATCGGCACCGGCCAAATAGCCTATGGTAGCGTCGCCTGTGCAGTCGCTAAAGAGAGGAGCGGTAAGTTCGGTTTGTTCTCCCGTCTCGATGTGCTGGATAGTGACTGACGCAATGCGGTCTCCTTGCATCTTCACGGCTACCGCACGCTGAGAGGCATAAAGGGTAATGTTCTTTTCGGCATTTATGAAGTCTTCTTTCTTCTGGTCTTCGTAGTAGTCACCCGGTTGTGCATTGCCGGAGCGTTCATGACCGAACTCGCGTATCATACGCCCTAATCCCTGATTAGGACCCATTTCGATGATACCGCCGAGGTGTACACGAATTTCCGACGAGTTATTGCCACCCAATACAGGACGATCGTTCACCAGTGCCACCTTACAACCTAATCGGGCGGCCGATGCAGCAGCACACATTCCGGCTATCCCTCCTCCTACTACCACTAAGTCGTATTGATGAGCGGGCACCGTCTGTTGTTGTCGCAAGCGGTCACGAAGTGCGGCTGTCTCTGCCGTATCCCAGGTAGCGGGTTGCGTGTTCGCATCGGTAGTAAGGTAAATGGCATCGCAACGACCGTCGAAACCGGTGAGGTCTTTCAGCGCAAGAGTGGTAGTCCCTGCTTTCAATACTGCCTTTCCGGCAAATTGCCATTGCCAGGAATTACCAGTATGTCCTAATGTAGCCTTCAGCAATTTGCCGCCTAAAGCCAGGCGGAATTTTCCGGGACCTTCGGCATCGGTCCAAGGTGAAGTCCAGTTGTAAGTACGGGCATATACGTAGTAAGTGCCTGCTTGGGGAATATTGATTTCTGCCGTAGCATCCGCCACAGGGATGCCCATGCCATGTGCCATGAGATAGGGCGAACCCATCTGATCCATGAACTGCTGGTCGAGCACCCAGCCGCCTCGCTGGCTGAAGCTTTCTGCTTCGATGAGCAGTTCTCCGGCTACAGCCACAAGGCTACAGGCTACGGCTATGCATGTCAGTAAGATTTTTTTCATCACAGCACAGCGTTTTTATGATTATTGAATAGTTATATCTCCCACTTTCACCCAACCTTTGGCGGTTTGGTACTCATCGCGGGCTGAAAGTAAGATACCGATAGCGTTCTCTTTAGTAGTATCTACCAATCCCACCGCCCAAGTGTAAGTACCTGCGGCTACATCGGTGAGTTTGATGCTGCTAGTGTATGTCTTGGGTTTTCCGCTCATCCAGGTAGCAATGTCCGCTTTCTCTTCTATATAGATGCGGGCAGGCTCTTCGGTGCTCTTATCAAGCAAAGCGATAGCCAGTTTGTATTTGTCACCGTACTGCGGCAGATTGGTAGGGCAGTAACCCCAGCCCAAGTTCGACCAACGGTGAGTCAATGATACGTTGCTACCGCTACGGGCTGTAGTAGGAATAGACAGACGGTCGGGGTAGAGACGGTAACCGCCTTCGGATATAAATTCCTTTACCAGGTGGAAAGCGGTGTTAAACCAAGAGTGCGTTTCACCAGTGTTCACATTGGTATCAAAGCGAAGGTCCATCATATTGACATAACCACCCTTAGCTTCATCATATTCCCCCTGGCGCACTTCGGCAAAATTCTTATAACCGTCGCCGGCAATAGAACCACCGTGGGATGATTCCACCCAACCACCTTCCATAGTGATAGGTACAATGCCACGATAAGCGGCAGCGATGCCACGCTCCCAATCCTTATAATATTGCTTCATACCAAAAGCATCGTGACGCAGGCAGAAGCCTTTGGCTACGGCACGTTTCACCAAATCGGCGGATATACCGGTATCAACATCACCAGATTCTTTGGTAGAAAGCAGGCATCGGTGATAGTTTATCATGATAGGCACTTTGGTGAAAAGACGAGACATTACATCGGTAATCCATTCGAATACAGCTTGTCTGGGGCTCTCATCACCTGTAGAGTATTTCAGCGTGTGAGTTTCCCCCCATTTGCCCAAGCCAAAGCCGCTTACAAACTGAGTGACGTCGGGGTCATTGTATTTGGCAGCGAAAGCGGTGAGGAATGCTTCATACTCTTTCTGAAAGATGGGGTCGTCAGGATAAGGCGTCCATACGTTTACACTACCGGTTTTGGTGGTGAATCCTTCGGCACCGGCTTCTCTCACATACTCGGGACAGGCATTTTCATGCTTGTCGCGACTGTCGCACACAAAGGTGAAGGCGAGTTTCAAGTTGCGTTCTTTAGCTCCTTCCACCAACATGCGGAAGCGCTTCGCCGGTTCGGTCTGTAGAGTTTCATCCCATACATATTTACCTCTTTCAGGATTGAAATTGCTCCAAAGACCACGTACATAGAGAGTATTGCCATAGTCGGATACTTTCACGGTGCCTTCGGACGACTCGAAATTGTCGTAGAGATCCCAGAAATTCATCATCATACCACTTCCGATACCGGCGTAGATCACCCATCCGCTCATGGGATTACGCAACAGTTTGTAGCGTTCGGGCTTAATGCTGACGGTAGTGTTGCCTTCAATGTTCCAACTGTAGTCGGTTGTAAGGTCATCATCGTCTGAACAAGCAGTGCCTATAAAAGCCGTAGCAGCCAACAGGCACATCGACAAGGTCTTGATGCTGTTTTTTATTATTTTGTTCATAGAATATATGTCGTTAATTGTTATTGTTTAAAAGGTAGAATAAGAAGTGAAGTGATTGAAGCTTCACCCCTTATTCTGTTCAATTTTGGATTTATTTAATATCAAAGAGTACAGTGTTATTCTCTATATCCACTACTACATAGTTACAGCCTTCGGGGATGAGGAAGTAAGCGTAGCGGTTATGACTCTGCCCAACTACAGCACCCTCTATCTTACCGACCTCTACTTCTTTATAACCGTTACGTTTACCCCTTTCAGCATCAGCTGTAGAACCAACAAACCATCCGTTATTGGCATATCGCAGCGTACAGAAGTTTACCCAACCAGCATTCTTCTTTCCATAATCATCTGCTTTTTCAGTCCTAGGCAATACGTCACCTTTATAAACAAAGACTTTCGGATTGGCAAGGCTCTGAATAAGGTCATACTTCACTTGACAGTACTTAAGAGGCTTTCCGGTTTCTTCGTCAGTACCTGCATCGTAAGCAAAACCATTGAAGCCACCATACATGTGCAGTACATCCACCTCTTGACTCCATGGGTTTATCCCCAGTGTTGTATTATTAAACGATACGGTAAGCGGTTTCAAGTCAGTAGCCGCCGAATAGATAGCAATGGTCTTTTCCTCCTTATTCAACACAATACGTTAAGTCCCGTCAGCCGGAATAGTCCAATACTGCCTGTCTACTTTGCTGATAAGTGCTTGCCCGAACGTTGCCAACTGACCATCTTCGATGTCATGGTTATCTGCTACTTCCGGCACAATAGCCATCGCTTGTTCGCCCTCGAAAGTGAGCGGTATGTAAAGGCTACCGGCTTTCAATTCACCGCGCCAAGCATAAAGTTGATCATTTTCGAGAGTTTGAGCTATCTCAATTTGTTCTTCACCTACAGCAGTACCCGCCAAGAACATTTGCTCAGCCTCAACTACCGCACCGGCTTCTACTATCTTCACAGTCTGCTTGCTCATATTCACAGTGATACGATAAGTAGCTGCCGACGGAATCACCCACGAATTGGCTTCGGCACGGTCGGATATAACACCTGTCATTTCACCGGTGGTTATAGGAGCATCGGCAGTTTCCGGCCCAATGGCATTCAACTCATCGGCATAATCAACAGGAAAGTTAATCTTACCGGCAGCCAAAGCACCTTCGTAACTATAAATCTTGTTTATCTCGTCTTTCAACGTCAACTTGATATTGTCTTCGCCTACAGCGGAACCTCCCACATAGAGATTATCGGCTTTATACTGCTTAGGACCATACGTTTTTATCTTTAATGTAGCCGTAGCAATATCAGGCACCATCAGACGGGGACCTTCAAAATTGGCTGTTACAGTAAACAGTACTTCGCCAATGGTACTGGTGGTGAGTCCGAAATGGTCGACCAGTATCTTCTGCATCTCCTCGTTGGTGTACGAGCGAAAGAATTCTCCATCGTCGTCAAACTCCTTGATATTCGTAGCCTCACTACCGATAAGCTGCATCTCGTATTTATAAGTCGTGATATAATCCTCACCAAAATCGTGAGCGGTACTCCACTTCAGAGTGACAGCCGTTTCGTTGGGTTTGCTCTCATCGAGTTTGATATATTCACCCGAAGGAGCCAGTTCAATCTCCGACTGATTGCGTGAGGCTGTATTGTCTATATCCTCTTCGCACGAGGTGGCAAGCATGCTCATCATTCCCACAGCCACCACACCAAGGCTTCTATATAAATGCATTGTTTTCATGTTCGTAATAGTTTATAGGATTAATAACCCGGATTGTTGGGCAATAAGTTGGGACACAATTCCACATCATGTGTAGGCAGCGGCCACAAGTATTCGCGCTCGGGGAAGATGCGCTTGGCACCCTGCGAGCAATAGCCGGCATTGAAGAGAGCTGAAAAGTCAGCTAGACCATCTTCGTCGATTTGTGGGGTCATTCCCCAGAACCAGAGGTTCTTGTTCACTACATTGTTCAGTAGTTCCGTAGGATTGATTAGCATGATATAGTTGTAACCGTTCAATGCTTTTCCTGCCAATTTCCAACGCATCAAATCTTGCAAACGTTGGTTCTCCATGGCAAACTCCATACGGCGTTCTATACGCAAAGCACGACGCAACTCTGTCTGGTCGGTAGTGGTCACGGCAGGATAGCTGCCGGTTGCCGTTACATTTACGCCATAAGCGCGGGCACGTACCATATTGATAGCTTTCAATACACTGTCGTCAATCCGGTTCAGTTCTATCATGGCTTCGGCATAAATCAACAGTACATCTGCGTAACGTATGATGATGTAGTCCTGCTCTACCTTCTGGTCTACTGTCCAGGAAGCATCAATACCTTTCTTCCATAACAATCCCGTATATGAGCTATATTGATTCACAATACGGGTATCCTGGTTGCTTTGCATTTTACCTGTGGTGTAGTTCATCACAGTTTTAGCAGCGGGACTGGGATCGTACTCAAAGCCACAGTGCTCGGTGTTGAACTCAACAATAGTCATCGCACAGCGCGGGTCGCGGTTCTTAAACGGATTGCGGGGGTCGAACAACTGAGACTCGTCGATAGGTAGTCCGTCGGTACAGAGGTATGAAGCGAAGAGGTCCCATGAAGGATTATATGAACCATATCCTCCGGCATTACGGGGAAGACCGTTCTTCACAATCCAAGAGTCGAGTATCACACTGTTTTCAATAGAGCGAGGTATCACAAACACCTTCTCATCATTCAGTTTGGTGCTCTGCTTGAAAAGCTTGGCATAGTCGGGCTCCAAAGAATAAAGCTTGAGATCCATACAAGCCTTGGCAGCTTGAGCAGCTATTTCATAGTCACCCATATAGAGGGCAAAACGTGCCTTCATAGCCAGCGCCGCACCTTTGGTGGCATGTATATTCTCACCTTGTCCATAGCTTTCGGGCAAACCGGCTATCGCTTTATCAAAATCAGCATACACCAAAGGTATCACTTCTGCTTTAGGCTTGCGACCACGCTGCAAAGCTTCGGAAATGGTAATAGTCTCCTCTTGATAGGGTACATCACCATAAAAGAAAATCAATTCGGCATATTTGCAGGCACGGCAGAAGTAAGCCTCACCGGCATAGCGATCGTATACTTCCTGACTCACAGAGCCCTTTGCCTTGTGAATATTCTCAAGCATTGTGTTGGCGCGGGCAATGAGTTTGAATGATTGTTGCCACAAGGTATATACTTCGTACTGCTGACCGTTCATGGTTCCATCAAGTATGGTTCCGCCACTTCCCGGATTACGGTTCGTCTGACGATAGGTAGTGTTATCCGACCACTGTTCGGACGAACTAAGAGGTTCTTGCCAATAACCCAAAATGTAAAAGTCATTGGAAGCCAGGCGTAATTCTGTTTCGGTTGTGTACCATGATTCGGTATTACCTTGTGATCTTGGTACCAGGTCCATACTCTCACAAGCAGCAAGCCCCAGGCACATTCCGGCTAATAATAATATCTTTGTTTTCATATTCTACTCCTATTTATTTAAAAGTTAACTTGCAGACCCATTACTAAAGAAGTGGTAATCGGATAAGCTTTGTAGTTCATTTCAGGATCCCAACCATCAGGGAAATTACTCAAACAGAAAAGGTCACTACCGCTCACATAGAAACGGACACGATTTATGCCTGCCTTTTGCGTCCAAGTTTCAGGCAGGGTATAACCCAATGTGAGGTTTTTCAAACGGAAATATGAACCGTTGAACATCCAAAAGCTAGATGTGGCGTAGTTATTGCTCTTCGATACGTTCGAAAGGCGGGGATATTTGGCCGACAGATTCTCTTCAGCGGTATTGAAGGGACTCCAATATTTACCTTCGAGAATTGACGGCACGTTACCAAAGTTATCACGCAAAGGTTGTACCATGGCAGTAGAAAGGTACGAATTCTGTTTGCCGATACCTTGGAAAGCAATGCTGAAGTCAATCCCCTTGTAGGAAGCATTGAATGTACCGCCATACTGGAAACGAGGAAGTGAGTTACCCAAGGGGACACGGTCGTACTCGGGGCTGATTATTCCATCGGGTACACCATCAGGACCACTGATATCACGATATTTCAAGTCACCCACCGTTACGGTAGTACTTGTACGGGCCGAATTGTTCACTTCTTCCTGAGTCTGGTAGATACCGTCGCATACATAACCATAGTATTCATTGAAAAGCACACCGGCACGCTTAATCTTACCACCGCTGATTTGCTCGCCATCATTCATATAGTCAATTTTTGAGAGGAAGTCAGAGAAATTCACATTCACGCCATACTTGAAGTCTCCTATCCGGTCGTTCCATGCCAGTTCAATATCATAACCATGTGTAGACATCTTACCCGCATTGGTACTGGGATTGTTGTATCCCATGAAGTAAGGAATCTCGATATTCAGCAACATATCCTTAGTCTGCTTCCAATAATAGTCAAAGTGAAACTGTAGACGGTTATTGAAAAAGTTGGCATCCAAACCGATGTCGGTGCTGGTAGTGGTTTCCCAAGTAATATCTTCTACAGCCAACACAGCAGGGCGGGCTGTCTTATCAGAAACAACACTTCCATCGGCCATATAGAATAATGAATTACCAAAGCTCATCAAAGCAATGTAGGGGAAATAATTGTCACCGATACGTTCGTTACCCAACATACCCCATGAACCACGCAACTTCAGGAATGAAAGCCAGTCCCAATTGAGGTTTTTCATGAATTTTTCTTCGCTCATTACCCAACCTGCCGAGAATGAAGGGAAGGTACCCCAACGATACCCTTTGGCAAAACGTGAACTACCATCGTGACGTACATTGGCCTGAAACAGGTAACGATCGGCGTATGAATAGATAACACGGCCGAAAACTGAATTAGAAGTATATTCATTGCCTTTACCGCTATTGGTCTGGAAATCTTCCGAACCGATATTGAGGTAAGGATAACCGGTAAGTTCGTATTTATCACGAGCAGCAGTCAGTTCTTCGTCCTTCATGTAGTAGTTCTCAAAACCTGCCATCACTGTAAGATCATGCTTGCCAAAGGTTCCCATATAATTAGCAATAAGCTGGCTGGTTACGTGATAATTATCCTTACGGGTTTCCTCAAGCGAATTAGTAGTCCATGTGCTGCCGGAGTCGAAATAACCGCCAAAAGTTTCGGGGTCATCGGCGAGGGTATATCCGCATGAGTTTTTAAACGCTTTCTTCTTTTGATAATTGATAAAAGGAGATACGATACCTGAGATACTTAATCCCTTGATGGGCTTGAAAGTCAGCGAACCTTTACCTGCCACCTGGGTACTGTGAGCCACTGAGTTACCACCGGCTACAAGCAGTCCATAGGGATTTGCGCCACTCTTACCTGAAGCCAGACGACCATCGTCCCAAGTAGCGGGATAGATAGCAGGCATCTTACGCATGGTATCGAAAGGATCATAATTTTTAGTACTACTCTTGGCATGACGGATATTCACGTCTATTTGGGCACTGAGTTTGTCGTTGATATTAAAGTCGTTGTTCGAACGAAACATATAACGCTGGAATCCACGACCATCGTAAAGACCGTCCACCTCGTCATACGAAAGGGTAGCTACCGACTTTACCGCTTTGTTACCGCCCGATACGGAAAGAGTGTGAGTCATACGGGGAGCACTCGACTTCAAAATCAAGTCAGTCCAGTCAGTAATGGGGTAGTTGTTGGGATCGGTAGCATTATACTTTACCCAATTCTTTGTTTGGTCGGCGGTGTATTCCTGAAAAAAACCGCCGGTAGGATTATCGTTGTACTTCAACTCGTTACTCATCTCCAAGTAGCGGGTGACTCCTACCATGCTGGGTTGTTTGGTAGGGATTTCCCAACCAAATTCGGCATTGTACTTCAAGTTGATTTTACCGCTATCGTTACCGCGCTTGGTAGTAACCAAGATAACACCGGCAGCAGCTTTCGAACCGTAAATACTGGCAGCCGCAGCATCTTTCAGTACCGAGATACTCTCAACGTCATTAGAGTTCACATAATCGAGCGAGCTTTGTACACCATCTACAATTATCAACGGACTCGATTCACCCATAGTAGTAATACCACGCACGCGGATAGATGCGGCACCTGAACCGGGAGCCGAGTTTTCACGCGTCACCATCACTCCCGAAAGTGATCCTTGCAAAGCATTGGAAAGCATGGCTGTGCGTTTATTCACCAGTTCTTCTCCTTTCACGGCTGCCACCGCACCGGTAAGGTCTTTCTTCTTCACCGTACCGTAACCGATAACCACTACTTCATTAAGTGCTTTACTGGCTTCTTCCATAACAACAGCATACATGTTCTTGCTGTCTATCCGCACGGTTTTGTCATTATAACCAACATAACTGATGAGCAGTTCGCTACCCTCAGGAACATCTAACTGAAACTTACCGTCAAGGTCGGTAATGGTAGCTGCTTCACTACCCTTCACGCGAATTGTAGCACCAATCATCGGAAGCTCGGTAGCATCAACTACCTGTCCCGAGATACGCTTCGCTTTTTTCACCTGAGTGGTAACCTTTTTAGAAGGATTGACAGTGATAGTTACCTGGCGGTTCTGAATGTGATATTTCAAATCAGCAAGCCGGCATACTTCCGCCAAAATAGCATCAATCGACTTTCCTTGCAGTTCGATGTTTACTTTGTTGTTGAGACGATCTTTCACAGGTTGGTCATAAACAAAAACATATTGGCTATGTTTCTCAATGTAGTCGAACACTTGTTTCACTGTCGAATCTTCGGCTTTAAGGATATACATCCCATTTACCTTTTCGAACGAAACAGTCGACGCGCTGGAATAAGCGGGTACAGACAGTAGCCCAGCCAGGCAGAAAGCTTTTGCTAAGCTCACCACCGTAGTTGTGATTGTTTTCCGATTCATAATATAAGATTAATAATTAATATTTATTGCATAACGATTTATGAGTAATCTGCCAGTTACTTATTGATTTTAAGTTTGCCGACTTTGCACCATCCCTCAAATAGAAGATTCTTGTCGACCGCCATCTTCAAACCCGGCTGGCATGCTTTGGTTGTATCAACCAGACCGATAAGCCAAGTGTAACTTCCCTTTTGAAGTCCATCCAAATTGACTGTTGTGGTATAATGACCATCGTGACCTTGCACCCAAGTTGAGAGGTCGGCCTCATCTACAAGCTGTTTTTTTACAATGTTATGATGAGTATCCATCAAAGCGATACATACTTTATATTTTCCTTTCCACTGGGGAATGTTGGTAGGACAGTATCCCCAACCCAGATTGCGCCAATTGTGCTGCACGCTCACCTGCTCGTCTGAACGGGCTTTATTTACGAAACTGACCTTAGTAGGATAGAGCCGATATCCTCCCTCACGTTCGAAACGCTTCACCAAATCGAAAGAGGTATTAAACCATGAAGCTACTTCATCACCTATGCGAAGATCCATCATATTGACGTGGGCGTTGCGACTTTCCTCATACTCGCCCAAGCGTACATCTTCCGAATGCCCTTGACGATACTTGCCGCTGGGGTCAATCCAATAACGGTGATGTGCTCCGGTAATCCATCCTCCCTCCATAATGATGGGCAAGCGAAAGCGGTAAGCGCGGGCAAAATCTTTTTCCCACTGCTCGTAGTAACCGGTCATCCCAAAAGCGTCGTGACGGATGGTGTATCCTTTGGCAATGGCTCTTTCGAGCAGTCTCTTACTATCAGGGTGTGGTTCCGCCCAACTGATGGTATCTCCTACCAAACGATGGTAGTTTATCACTAATGGTACATGCTTGAAGGCTTTTGCATAAGCATCGGTGATCCATTCGAATACTTCTTCTTTTTTTGAGTAGTCATTATATTTCACACCGTGTGCTTCCCCCCACTTGCCAAGTCCATAGGCATCAATAAAATCCACTTTATCGGGGTCGTCAAAAGCAACGGCAAAGGCTTGAAGGAATTTTTCGTATTTCTGTTGGAATACGGCATCATCGGGATAAGGCGACCATATTTGGGAATTATTAGGATCTTGAAAACCTTTCGCACCGGCTTCCTTTACATAAAGAGGTGTGTTCTGTCCCTGGTCGCGGCTGTCTACATTGATACGGAAAGCCAAACGCATTCCACGTTCGCGCACCGAAGCAAGCAATTTATAGATACGTGAGTCCGGATCGTTCCATACATACTTTCCCTCTTTACTCTCAAGCATATTCCAATTGATGCGAATATAACATGTACCGGCGTAATCGCTCACACGAACAGTGGAATCCCCACCATTTACGGGCATAGCATCATAGCGTTGGGTCTGCCAAAAGTTTTCATCCCATGCACGTCCCAGGTACATTACCCAACCCGTAAGGGGATTTTTGAGTACAGAAGTAGTATCAGGCTCAAAACATACTGTTTGTTCAGGCGCTTTTAGTCCTTTAATTGTAGATACTTGTGTATGTGCCGAAGACCATCCACTGAGTATCAGAGCTGCTATAAAAAGCATAAATGTGCGTAACAAAGTGTATCTTTTCATATTTTCCAATGGTATTAAAAAGCATAGCTTCTCTTTACGAAAAGGCGTATAAGCCTCCTCTACCTTGCTATGAAGGCATTATAAATTGGTTGATAATAAGTTCTTATGTAATTATTTCATTCAGTAGCAACTGACTACAAAAGCTGTTACTTCTTCACTAAGTAGATTGTATCACCACGAATTTCCATACAAGTCCGCGTCATGGTTTCAATGGCTTGCAAGGCTTCACTGACATGATCACCCAGCATCAATTTGCCATAAATTCTATCTGCCGACATCCCATCGTCAAACAAAATAGTCACTCCATAATAATGACTGAGCCGTTGAGCTACAGACTCCACACTTTCACCATCAAGGTTAATCATACCCTGCATCCAACAAGTGTATTCATCCGTATTCACTGTCCGTTTCTCGGCAAAACTTCCCTCCTGCAAATTCACCAATTCATTCGGTTTCATACGAACCCGGTCATTGTTTGTCGTTTTCAGTTCTACCGCTCCTTGAACCAATACCACTTGCGAATCCGAAGTATCGTAATTGTTCACATTAAATCTTGTCCCAAGTACCTTCACTCTAAAATTATCGGAATGGACAAGAAACGGATGCTCTGTATCATGTGCCACATCGAAGTAAGCCTCACCTTTCACATATACTTCACGGCAATCGCCATCAAAACGTTTGGGGTAGCGGACAATTGTACGCGAGTTGGCTACGATCTTTGTGCCATCGGCTAACAGCAGCGTCATCTTCTCTCCAACAGGCACTTCCACCTCTTCATCATATGCGTCAGCCATCAATTCCGTAACTTCCATGTGGGACAAACCGTCCATCGCATCCTCTGTAATTATATATTTTATACCTATTAAAAAAAACAACGTAGCAGCTACTGAACCAATATACATTAAAACGCGTCGCTGCCTGGATTTACGTTCATGTTGATGCATTTTCAAAAAAGCTTTTTTCTTAATGCCGGAGATATCTATCTCGGCCGGGGTACCGTGTTCTATAAACGACTTCAACTTGATGTCGCCCTGTAAATCCCCATATGTATAATCATTAATATCTTTATCCATCTTCAATTCTTTTTATCCTTTCAATATCTTTTTCCTTTTTATAATCTTCTCATGAGAAGTTCCCTTCTATTTATAAAGACGCAAAGGTTAGATTTATCTATAGGTTGAAATTCTATTTTTTTCTTTTAATGCTTTCTTTTTCTAAATCACCCGTCCACAAGTCTCTTTCTCAAAGCATTCATTGCATATCCTATATGGTAATTCACCGTAGGAAGCGAGATTTGCAACATACGCGCAATTTCCGCATAAGGCATTTGTTCCAGTTTAGCCAAAAAGAATACATGCTTGCACTTGGGCGGCAAACTATTGATCGCTTCATTCAAACATTGGAGTTCTTCGCGCGAAAGCATATCATCCATTGGAGTTTGCATATCAGGAAAAGAGAAATCTTGAAGTTCTTCAAAAGATATCTCTTGATTACCCTTTGCCTCCTTGCGCAAATAAGAGATTGATTTACGATATACAATCGTATTCAACCAACTCAACATGCTGGCTATTTCCAAAAGCGTCTTACGTAGTTTCCACACTTCAAAGAAAACATCGCCTACCACTTCTTCAGCCATTTCCTTATTACTAAGGATACCAAAGGCGTGATAGTATAACCTCTTTGAATATCGGTTCATGAAACTATTAAAAGCTAGCTCATCCCCTTTGGAAATCAACAAAAGTTCTCTTTCCAAGTCTTCCATTTAATTAGATTACTATTTTATATATTTACAGGCGCAGAATTCTTATATGTTATATAGGTGGAGCTATATAATATTAACGTTCTTTATCAATAATAGAAGGAGCCATATCATTGCTTTGAAACGAAGTTTGATATAGCCCTTCTATACTTAACAGTTACAATCGGAACTGTATAAAGCAGGTATTCTATTTTTGACATCCCTCTCTATAAGGGAACAGATTATCTCGCCATTTTGTAGATTTCATTGCCCGCCATCAAGAAAGCACCGACTCCATAAACTTCCGTCATATCACGAGTCACTTTCTTCGGGTCGGCACCGATTTGCTGCACATAACCCAGTTTTCCATTCGGTTCTACAGCCGAGACTAATGCATTCCAACCTTTTACCATCACAGGAAGATAGGTTGCTTTATCCAATAAGCCTTCGTTTATTCCATAAGCAATAGAATAGACAATGAAAGTAGTGCAACTCGTTTCCGGTGACGGATAAGAGGCAGGGTCCAAGAGACTGGCATGCCAGAAACCGTCCGGATGCTGCAATCCGGCAACACGTGTAGCCAGTTTTACAAACAATTCTTCATAGAATTGACGGTTCTTGTCTTTCTTGGGCAGTTCCTTTAATATTTCAACCAGACCGCCAAGTACCCAACCGTTGCCACGTCCCCAGAAGACTTTCTTGCCATTGGCTTCGCGCTTATCGAAATAACGCCAGTCACGGTAGAACAGGTTTTCTTCTTTATCGAACAGGTAATCATAAGTCGCTCTATATTCACGATTCATAAATTTGATATACCTTTTCTCTCCGGTCAGCATATATAGTTTGGCATATACAGGGGGAGCCATAAAGAGAGCGTCACACCAAGTCCAACGTTCTAAAGTCTTTAAGTCTCCCTCCACCAGCTTGAAACTGCCTTCGGACGGATGATTGACAATCCATTCCACACGGGCGAGCGTAGGGATAATCATTGCTTCGTCTTTGTACTTGCGGTATAAATCCAGAAAGGACTGCGATACGGCAATATCATCGGCATGGTAAAACCGTTTGTCCGGCTGCCAGCAATTCCGCTGGCCTATACGGGTGAGCCACTTATAATATGTATCATCGCCGTCTTCTTTTTCGGCTAGTTCCGCCCAATCCACCATGCCGACATAAAGAGCGCCTTGCGGCCAATTCAAATCGTCATGTTCAGGGGCAGGATGGGGATGGGCAATCTGCCAATCCGCAACCTTTCGCATGATAGACTTGATTTCTGCTTTTTGAAAAGGAATCTCTGTCGCCATTACAACATTCTTATTGTCTTTTGCCGAAAGAGTATATACTATCCCAAACAGGCATAAACTGAAAATTAACGCTCTTTTTCTCATTACGTTTTCGTTGGTTAGTTATTACTTTATTAATCACTTTACAGTGACTTGCAGCAATTTCACCCAACCAGAATCTGTCAGATTCTTTGTTACAGCCATTTGCAAACCAATCTCATTATCCTTGGTTGTATCAACAAGTCCTACAGCCCAGTTGTAAACTCCAACAGAAACCCCTTTCATTGTTAAATCAAAGTTATATGTAGTCGGTTTTCCTTTTAGCCATGTAGACAAGTCTGTTTGCTCATCAACAAATACTTTTACCACTTTATCATTATTGTCCAACAATGCAAACGCAACTTTATATTTTTGATTCCACTGCGGTATATTCGTAGGGCAATATCCCCATCCCATATTATTCCAACGATGAACAATTGACACTTTCTGCCCACTTGTCGCATCTTTCGGCAAAGAAATCATATCGGGATATAAACGATATCCACCTTCGGTAACAAAACGCTGTACCAAAGAAAAGCATTTGGTAAACCATGAATTCGTTTCATCTCCCACACGAAAATCCATCATATTTACATGTGCTTCAGCAGAAGCGTCAAATTCCCCCTGACGAACATCTTCCGGATGACCTTCTCTATATTTTCCACTCGGGTCAATCCAATAACGGTGCGTTCCTCCAGTAATCCAACCACCTTCCATCATTATAGGACGTTTATAATTCCATCTTTCAGCATACTGCTTTTCCCAATCCTGATAATAACCCGTCATACCAAAAGCATCATGACGTAGACTATACCCCTTATTTATTGCACTACTTAAAAGCTTTTCTGTGTCCGAAGCTACCGCTCCCCAGCCTGAAGTATTATTGGCACCTACTAATCTATGATAATTGATGACCAAAGGAACTTTCTTAAAACAACGCGAATACAAGCTTGTAATCCATTCAAAAACTTTTTCCTTATTCGCATAATCTTTATAAACCATAGTATGCGCTTCCCCCCATTTACCTAATCCATAGGCATCAATAAAATCCACTTTATCCGGATCATCAAATTCTTTGGCAAATGCTTCAATAAAAGCAGCATATTTTTGCTGAAATATCTCGTCATCAGGATAAGGCGATTTACGACTTTCACCATTATTTCCATTAGGGTCCGGATAGGATGCAGCACCCGCATCAAATACATACTGTGGGGTATTCAAACCTTGATCACGCCCATCTACAACTATACGAAAAGATAATCTCATATTTCTATCCAGTGCACTTTTGAACAATCTCGTCAATCGGGCATTCGGATCATTCCAAACATACACACCTTCACTCGGATTTAAGGAACTCCAACTGGTACGAATATAACAAGTACTTGCATAATCAGAAACCTTAACTGAGGTAGCCAATTCCGGCACTTTCATGTTATCATATCCCACAGTGGTCCAAAAATTCTCATCCCAACCACGGCCCATATACATAACCCATCCATTTAACGGATTACGCAAAACTGTCTTTTTATCTCCAACGACCTTGACTGTTACATTCCCGGCAGGAAGTCCTTTATCTCCCTCATCAATTACTTCATCATCGCCACCTGAACATGCAAATAAAGTCCCCGAACAAAAAAGTAAACAAGCCAAGCTCCATAGTCTTACAACCGATAGCATCTTCTCTATTTTCATATATTCCAATCTTATTTAATTAAAAACTATTGCCGTATCTATCAAGAGATTCCTTTTGTATCTGAATCGCTATTCCGATACGGCAATAATCAATATGTCATCAATCACAAATACTTACTATTTTTTATCAAAACGCACTTCCATAGTTCGTAAATTAACGACTATAAAATTGATACCTGCAGTCGTTAAGTTATAATAAGCATTACGCTGAGCTCCATCACCTCCCATCAACTGCATATTAGAACCAATAGTTATTGGTAACGTTTGTGCAGTTCCGCTACTTGTCAACGGACAGCTATATGCATAAGCCTTAGTAGTATTAGCATCACCTGCCGCATATACCACAAACTTGATTGTACCGGACTTCAATGCTGCCCCTTTATACACGAATATCAACGGATCTGCCTGGCTAGGTGTAAGAATTGTAGTACAAGTATTGCTCCAACCATTCATACCTCCATAAGCATATAACTTCGTAACAGTAGTTTGAACAACCTGATCTTTATATTCTCCAGCATTACCAGTCCATTCTACAATTACAGGTTCTAACGGTTTATCAGGAGAATTAATCGTCACGGTCTTTTTCTCCATATTAACTACAATACGATATTCACCATCTTTCGGAATATTCCATGTAATAGGTTCTGCTCTCATCACAACATTTTCTAGTTCACCATCTTGCAAAGTACCTTCTCCATCTGCCGGACAGATATAATTAGTTTCCCCTTCAAATTCTACAGGAATCTCCAATTCTCCTTGCCTCAAATCACCCAAGAAAGCATATTGATATTCATTCTCTATAGTCTTACTCATCGTTATTCTTCCTCCGGTCATTGCTGTTCCATCAAGGTAAACTCTATCTGCATCGAAAACAATCGGTTTATATGGTCGAACATTTACTGATACCGTACGAACTTCCGGTTTTACCCAACGAGTTCCACCGTCCCATTTAGCTATGACACGAAATTGAATCGTTGCAGATTTATTACTAGACTGCCCCCATTTCTCTGTCAACAAATTCTGTAATTCTGCTGTTGTGTAGCTTTTACTAAACACACCTTCTTCTTCGTCATTACGCACACAAGAATTAAAATTACTTCCTTCAATATCTATTTTTGTCACATAAGAAATCATATATTCTTCTGGCATTTCTCGAGCTGGAGTCCAGTCAAAAGTCAATACTACATCATCCAACCTGTCTCCATCCAATTCTATATCCGTAGTCGAAGCGGTCAGTTCCAGACATTCTACAACATCCAATTGATTATTATTCTTGTCATCATCATTACATGCGCTCAGGCATATTACAGCTGCTATCGGCAACCACTTATATAATGCTCCTATTTTACTCATACTTATTGTTTTTAAGGTAAAACATTATTTCCACCATCCCGGCAATTGTCTCAAGTTTATATTCACATCCATCTCATCTTGAGGTATAGGCCACCAATAACTGATGAACTTTCTTGTTTGGTAAACAGTACGCTTATAATAAGAATCCCTATCCTCCTTCTTTGCCAGCATGTTCATTCCCCAGAATTTTCCGTTCAATGCAGTTTCAGCTTCCTTCCAACGGCGTAAATCATCAAAACGTAATCCTGCTTCACAATTCATTTCCACTCGTCTCTCTCTACGAATTAACTGACGCATCTCCTTCGGATCAGTCGGTGCTGTTATCTTTCCAGCTTCCGTACCTTCACTATACTGAGGAATACCTGCTCTCTCACGAATTTTATTGATATATTTCAATATTTCCTTCTTATTAGAATCATATGTCCCCATATCAATACTATATTCATTCAAAGACTCAGCATAACTCAGATAAGCTTCTGCCAAACGATACAAACATCCTTGACGATTCTTATAATTACCACTACTTTCGGTGGGAATTGCAGAAGGATCGACACGCTTACGAATTAAATAACCAGCACATGGTGAATCGTGAGATGGACCTCCATCCTCACCACCATTAAAGAAGTTTGTAGCTTTCTTTTTACCCCAATGATATTCTTCATTGTATAAGACAGATATATAGAAACGAGGTTCACGTCCACAATACATTTTATATGTATTAGCAGGTACAATCACATTCTGATCCTTTGCTGCATCTCCTTTCGCTGTCCCATACATCCATCTTGTATTAAAAGATTCATCTGTCGTTGAGTATCCATCTTCACTATAGCCTGAAGCTTCGTTTTTAATAGGGGTTCCACCATCATTCGTATATCCAGTGATAGGAATCAATCCATTCCTCATAAAGAAAGCATCAACCAATGACTGAGTAACCCCAATAGCACCAGCTCCACCCATACTACGCGGATTTGCCTGACGATCGAAATAACCTGCATCATCATAAGATCTAGGATATATTATCTCCAAATTACCTTGATTACGACGAAGCATCAATGCATTCTGATAAGAAAGGAACGGGTCGATATCTTCACCATTGCTCAAATATTCAATATGTAACTTATGACCCGATTTTTCGGCTTCATCAATCACCAACTTATTAGCTTCAACAGCTTGTCTCCAACGATTTGAATCATGTTCAGGATTAAAAATTGGCGTACCATCACAATTCTTCATATTTACCATGTCAGTATCCTGATTACCATTCACCAAATCACTGGCAGCAAAAGTAAGCAGGCGAGCACGTATGGCCAAGCAAGTAAGAGAAGTTATACGACCGTATTTATTGTCATCATCATAGAACGGAGGTAATTCTTTTGAAGCCTCAAGCATTTCATTTGCAGCCCAATCTACTACTGTATAGAAAGGCTCTTGTTTTAACAACAAACTTTCTCCTGTAGTTTCTTCAGCAGCTTCACGAATAATAGGAATAGCTCCATAAGTCATGACCATCATCGCATGAAATTGTGCAATAAGGAAACGACATTCGGCTTTCATATAATTAACCTCTTTTTCAGAAACATCCGCAATTGCATGGGCATATTTTATAAAAGTATATGCCGATCGAATAGCCCTTGGGAAAGTTGTCCAATAGCTAATCACTCCTCCGCTATTCGCTGTCCAGTTTCCATTTTGGTAGAAGATGGCTTTAAATCCCTGAGACTCCCATCCTACGGAAGGCGCTAATTCATCAGAAACAGCATCAGCACCATCATATGTATAAAATTTAGGAACTAAGCTATAAATATATGCCAACCAACGTTCCATATTGTTCTTATTCTCAAATACAGATTCCAATGTCAATTGATCATCCGGCTCTTTATCCAAATAGTCAGAACAAGAAGACATGGGAAACAAAGCTGTTATGCCTAATGCAATAAATATTATTATTTTATTTTTCATACTATTATATCTTTAGAATCTGATTTCAAAACCTGCGGATAATGATTTCATTACAGGATAAGCAGCACCCGTTTTATCTTTTACTTCAGGATCCCACAATTTAAAATTCGAGAAAGTTAACAAGTTAGTACCTCTGACAAAGACACGCGCACCAGAAATGAATATATTCTGCATCCATTTTTTAGGGAATGAATATCCTAATTCAATATTCTTCAGACGCATGAAACTCATATCTCGCAACCACCATGTAGAAGGCTGACTATTGTTAGAGTTGGTTCCATAATCCAAACGAGGATAAAAGACATCCTGACTAGGATTATCAACAGTCCAACGATCATTATAATTAGTGAATATATTATAAGTAGTACCTTTGTTGGAAGCTGGTATAATGTTTCCTGAAAGAATATTCCAACTTCTTCCAATTCCTTGGAATAATACACCAAAATCAAGATCTTTCCATTTCATATTCAGTCCAAAACCATATACAATCTCGGGATCAATAGTACCTCCTATCGGTGATTGGTCAAATGCATCAATCGCTCCATCCTTATTTACATCTACATATTTGATATCACCCGGTCGCACTTTAGCTGTAAAACTTTGTGTTGGAATACCTTCTTTTAATGTTCCTGTTGCCACATCTGCAAAATCATCTTCAGTAAAAAGCCTATCAGCGACATACCCAAACAATTGGTTGACCGGATGCCCTGTTTCAGCTCTATTTGTACCAATTACAGCTTGAGGTTCATCTTTTTCTATTATTTCATTATGAGCATAAGTAAAAGTACCCATTAAACTTATATACAAATTTTTATTAAACTGTTTGTTGACATTCAGTGACAATTCAACACCACGATTAGTTACTTTACCATAATTGCTCCATGGTTTTTTAATAAAGCCGGCTGTTGCCGGAACAGAAGCACGTTCCATAAAAATGTTATGACGTCGTTCTTCGAAAACATCAACCTGTAAGTCAACCAGACCTTTCAATAAACCTAATTCTAAACCTATATTGGCTTTATTTACAATTTCCCATGTTAAATCAGAAACTGCAAATTCTCCTTCTGCCATACCATTTTTTGAATATCCGGACTCTACTCCCCATTTATACAATTTCAAAGTTTCATAATCATCCAAAATAGTAGACAGATAAGCAAAACGACGCCCTGACAAGTTTGCATTACCTGTCTGTCCATAAGAAGCACGTAATTTTAACTTTGAAATAATATTTCTCATTGGCTGCATAAATGATTCTTCAGATACAATCCAACCAATTGCCCCCGATGGGAAAAAACCGTATCGTTTACCTTTAGCAAAATTTTCAGAACCATTATAACCAAAATTAAATTCAGCTATGTATTTTCCACCATAAGTGTAGGAAGCACGTCCTGCCAATCCTTGAGTACGATATGGCAATTTCTCACCTTTATCGTAATTACGGCGATTAAATAAAAGCAAACCGGAAACTGCATGTTTTTCTGCAAATGTATGATCATACATCAGGCTTGCCTCCATATACACACTCTTATTCCCATAATCAGCAGATTTATCATAACCCAAGAAATTACTACCGTTTTGTTTTTTTGTCAAAACAAGTTCTCCTTCTTCATTTCGAGATGTAGCAGCGTTATAATATTCCGGTGTTTTTGAACGTTTCACTGTACCACTTGAATAACGGTCAAAAGAAAACACACCTTTAACTTTTAAACCTGGTGTTATAAACTTCAAATCCTGTTCCAGTGAAAATAACGTTTCTATTTTACTCGCACTTGTACGTTGATAACCACTTTGAGTGGCCATTGCCCAAACATTACCTTCTTCTGTTCCAGCCATTTCTCCTGAAGAATACTGCGCAGGAAATGTAAAAGGAACAGCCCGGAATGCCCGACTAAAAATCAAGCTAACATCTTGAGTAGTAGAATTACGATCCTGTAAATAGCCACCAATATTAAAACGCAATTGAGTGGTTGGAGAAAGTTTTAAATCAACATTTGAACGAACATTATATCGCTGTAATTTGATAGAAGGATCCCATTCTTGCTTCTTGTCTCGTTGCAAGATGCCCTGCTCATTAAAAACTGCTGCAACAAACGAATAGCGCAGACGCTCCGTACCTCCTGAGATATCAACACTCACACGCTGATTAGATGCATTATCTTTAGAAATTGCATCAATCCAATCAACATCCGGATACAAATCAGGATCGTATCCCGAACGAGTCTTTGCGATTCTATCAGCATACATAGGAGACTGTCCGGTATCAATCAAGGCGTCATCCAATACTTGCATATAATCTGCTGCTCCAATATACTCAGGCAATTTAACCGGTTGAGTAAAAGAAAATTCACTCTTTACCACAACACGCGGCTTACCAACCTGCCCACGTTTCGTATTAATAAGCACTACACCATTAGCACCACGCACACCATAAACAGCACTTGCAGCAGCATCCTTCAACACAGAAAAAGATTCAATTTCCTCTGGATCAATATTATTCAAATCACGCTCAATTCCATCCACTAAGACCAAAGGGTCTCCACCTGCTTTCCCAAATGTACTGATACCACGAATCCAAAAGGTAGAGTTATCATAGCCCGGCTCACCGGAACGCTGCACAGCAAGCACACCCGAAACAACACCGGCTAAATTATTGCTCAATGAACGGCTTGTAGAAACTTTCAACTTTTCAGGCGCTAATGTAGTAATAGAACCGACCACAGATTCTTTCTTTTGTGCACCATAAGCAACGACTACAACTTCATCCAACTGACCTACATCCTCTACCATCTGTACGTTAACAACTTTCCGGTTGTCAACAATTTCTTCTTTAGGCACAAAGCCAATATAACGGAAAGAAAGTACTGACTTTCTCATAGGAACAATAATACTATAATTACCATTCATATCTGTTAATGCATGTACTGTAGAATCATTCTTCAAAATGATTGTTACACCAATTAACGGCTCGCCTTTTTCATCTGAAACGTTACCTGTTACCTTTATACCTTTTTGTTGTGTAGCTTGCTGTACTTTAGGAGCTTCTGGTACTGAAATTGTAATTTGTCTTCCCGACATTTTATAATTCAGCCCTGTTTCAGAGAATAATTCTTTCAATACAGCATCTATTTTCTTATTGGAAACTGAAATGGAGACTTTATTATTCAGATTTCTTTGAACATTTGCAGAATAAATAAAAATATACTTACTATGCTTTTCGATATAATCTAAAATATCTTTAACTGTAGCATTCTCATATTGTACAGAGAATAGATCTTCTTCAGAATTCCAACGAATGGAGTTAGCACCGAACGAAGAAAGTGGAATCATAAAAAAGACGTTTATAATGCAAAAAAGCTTAAGTCTTTTCTTTAAGTGTAAAAAAATACTTTTCTTTACCATAAAAATTTCTTTTTAGGTTAACAATTTTGGATTTATTGATTTAACTAAGGAATTAATATCGGGTAAATACGGCAATATTTATCCGATTTTTTTGTGTGTCATAACGGTTGTCTGTTCTTCATAGGCAAGCATATTTAAAAGATTAATTAAAAAGTTATTATTTATTCAAGTATATACTAGTATCACTTTTTTCTATCGTAAATGGCAGTGTCTGCTGAATACATTCAATCACTTCATCTATATCATCTTTCAAATCGAGTTTTCCATACACCTTTTCACTACCCACAACTGGGTCACATTGTATGGATATACCATAATAAATACTTAGTTTCTGGATAATTTGTGACAAATCATTACCATTCAATAGCATAATTCCATCTACCCAACTAATATACTCAGCCACATCCACTTTTTTCTGATAAGCAATCGCCCCGCCAGCTATATTCAACAAATCACATGGAGCTAATTGTGCTTTCTTCTCATTTTTATCTGTAACTTCTACCGCTCCTTCTACCAATACAATATTAGTTGCGTTCCCCTTATAATTGGAAATATTAAACTTCGTACCTAACACCCGCAAGTTAAAATCTTCAGACTCAACAATAAAAGGATGTTTCTTATCATGAGCAACCTCTAAAAAGACCTCTCCTTGAGCGTATATTTTACGAATATCACCCTTAAAACAACGAGGATAAACGACCTTAGACTGAGAGTTCACAATTAAACGAGTTCCATCTGACAACTCTATCCGTGCTCTCTTACCAGGTGGGACAAGTAACTGATTATATTCCTGTTTATCCTTAACTTTTTCCTCTTCCTCTTTAATAACCTGAGAATTCACTGCAACTTTTCCTTCTTTTGAATATTTGATAAAAGCATCTTCATCCAAGTTCAATTGTTTTTTAGCAGTTATGAGAGTCACTTCATCAACAATCTGACTATCCATTCCTTCTGCAATGGCTTGAAGATCAATATCATCATTTATAGTTTGATTCAAAAAATAAATAGTCGAAATACAAATTAAAATAGAAGCGGCAATAGAAGTAGAAGTTATCAGGAAATAGTTTCTTCTACGTCTCATTGCATCTTTTCGTATTTTCAAGCGTGTTTTCTCTATAATGGAAGAAGCATCAATTTTTTCTTGTTTGCAGCTTTCCCAAAAGAATCTTAGTTTCTCACCCTCAGGCATAGTAGTAAAATCATCATCCCCAAGTTTTTCTTGAGAATTCAGTTTACCAAATAATCCAGCAAGGCGAAAGTATTCTTTCAAGTTCATAATCTTTTTAATGTTGTTCTATTATTAAAGACGCAACATCAAAAAAAATCTCCTAGCCTAAAACAAACTTTTTTTTCAAATTCATCAAAAGAGTTACGACAAGCAGAGCAATTTTTCCATAAGGCATCTGATAATCAAATATATAACATAATAATAAATTTATAATTTTCGAGAACGGATATTGAGATTCTCAGCAATTTTTTCTAGAGCAAAAGCTATATGATTATTGATAGTCTTCACAGATATATCCAATAAATTAGCAATTTCTTTATAAGGCAATCCTTCAATTTTTGCTAAAAAAAAGACGTGTTTACATTTAGGCGGTAGTTTTTGGATAGCATCATTTATTTTTTCCATCTCCTCCTTACTTATCATTTCCTCGTCCGGTGATTGAATTGGAGCGAATATAAAGTCTCCTATATCATCAAGTAAGACTTCAGCTTTTCCCGTTTCTTTCCTCAGATAAGAAATAGCCTTCCGGTAAGTTATTGTTTGTATCCAGGCATTCATGTTTTCTATTTCAGTCAAACCACTTCTATTTTTCCAAACCTCATAGAAAACATCACTTACAACCTCCTCAGCCGGTTCCTTTTGACCAATCAGAGCATAAACATAATGATATAAACGTGAAGAATACCATTCCATAAAACGGCAAAAAGCCGTTTCATCACCGTTCATAATTCTGTCTATGTCATTACTTTTAGGTTTCACGGAAGTGTTTTACAGATTATTTCTAATTAACAAAATTGGGTCAAATATAGTAGTATATTAGGAAATATAAAAATAAACACCGAATAAAAAGTTACCAATTATAGAAAAGTTTCTACAATAAATACTATAATACCCGATTACAGGAGTCGCTTACTTAAATAGCGTACCGGATACCAGACGGAAAGGAAGCCAACAGCCAAAACTGTTACAAAGACAAGCACTACATCCCAAGCATGAACACTAACCGGATAGGCGTCCACTACAAAAGTCCCACCACCTCCACCAAGTGATATTATCCCAAACCTCTGCTGAATAAAGCAAAAAATCAGTCCTAAAACAATGCCGGTGACAGCACCAAAAAGAGAAATAAGCCGACCTTCAAATAGAAAGATACGGGAAATAAGTTTGTCGTCAGTTCCAAGGCTACGTAAAGTCTCAACATCATCTTTCTTATCCAAAATCAACATGGAAAGAGAACCGATTACATTGAAACAGGCAATCATTAAGATAAAGGTCAGAAATAAATAGGAAATCAGTTTCTCTATCTCCATAATACGAAAAACATCAGCTTGTTGCTGATAGCGGTTCTGAACTACAAAATCATTACCGAGCATTTTTTCTATTTTAGATTGTACAAATGAAGCATTCGCGTCAGGCTTTAGTTTCAGCTCTATAGCAGATACTTCCGTTGTATAGTCCAGTAATTGACGAAGGAAAGCAAGAGAGGTCAGAATATATTTCCCGTCGTACTCCTGCTGGTTTACTACAAATACGACACCAGGAGAATAAAGATAATCACGATTAAAAGAAGCGCCGGGGTTTGCCATGTTTACTTTGGCATTCCGTTTGGGAAGATAAACCTGGAGAGGATCGACAAATTGCAAGCCTGTACCTAAAGTCGAGACTAACTCTACTCCCATCACTCCATAGTTCACAATTGAGTCATGCAGAAGGAATTCACCGGCGCCATATAGAATACTATCAATGGCAGTCAATTCTTCAAAATTATCCTCTACCCCCTTCAATACAACCATAGCTTGGCGGTCTTTATACTGCACCATCGCATTCTCTTCAAGCGTTTCCGTAAAGACATCAATTTCGGGAAGCGCACAGACTGCACGAATCCGTTCGTCCTGCCCATCAAAGACTTTCCCTTCACGAACAGTGATTTTCAGTTGCGGATCGAATGCGGTAAAGAAACTAGCTACCATATCCTGAAACCCATTAAATACGGAAAGTGTACAAACCAGCGCAAGTGTAGCAAGAGCTACTCCGCACACAGAAATGCCGGATATGACATTAATAGCATTATGCTTCTTTTTTGAGAAAAGATAACGCCGGGCTATATAGAAGGGGAAATTCACCTCTGCTATGAGTTATTTTACTTCAGCAATGAATCAATCTTCTCGATATAATCCAATGAATCGTCTACGAAGAATTTCAGTTCGGGAATAATACGTAATTGATGACGTACACGAGTACCCAATTCATAACGAATGGACTTCATATTGTCATTGATATTCTTCACCATTTCTTCCGCTTTTTCTGACGGAAAAACGCTGAGATACACACGGGCAATACTCATATCAGGACTGATACGCACTGTGCTAACCGATACCAACATACCCGGCATCGCTTTTGTCTGAAGCAGGAATATCTCACTTAGCTCTTTTTGCAACAGACGAGAGATCTTATTCTGTCTTGTTGTTTCCATAAATCTACTCTTTTATTTTTTTCTTATAATTGTTAACCCATCACGCAAGGGTAATATCACTTTCTCCACTCGTTTATCTGCGGCAACAAGATCATTGAAAGCCTTTATTCCAATTGTCTGTGCATCGTTCTTACGAGGCTGTTCCAACACATGACCATCCCATAGTGTATTATCAGCAATAATATATCCACCCTCTGAAAGATGCGTCAACGTCATTTCGTAATATTCGATATACTTACGCTTATCACCATCGATAAAAGCCATATCAAAGATAACACCTAAGTTTGGAACAAGTTCTAAGGCATCACCAATATAAAAACGTATTTTACCTGCATACGGTGATTTCTCCAACCACGGGCGAGTAAAATCCTCTTGCTCATCATTTATCTCGAATGTATGCAATATTCCACCTTCCGGCAGTCCTTCCGCCAGGCAAAGAGCGGAATATCCGCTATACGTTCCGATTTCCAATATCTGACGAGGCCGAACCATCTCTACAAACATTTTCAACATCCGCCCCTGCAAATGCCCGGAAGCCATACGAGGACGGAGCAGCTTTACATGCGTATCCCGGTAAAGTGACTTTAAATAGTCACTTTCGGGATCAATATGTTGCAGAATATATTCGTCAATAGATTCAGTCTCTTGCATAAAATCCAGCTTTTACAGATAACGGTTATTATTAGGCAATACAGTTTCATCCGCATGTTTCAATGCGTCCTCTACTACATTGATTTCCAAGAATGAAGTCTTTGTACCCGCCTTACCACTACTCAAATATCCTACCATGTCAGTTGGCTGCAGGCGTCCTTCTTTCAACAATCGGCGCAATGCAGCGAAATAATATTCCTGTCCGTTTGCCAATTCCGGCATATAGATAGCTTCCACTCCATAAGAAAGAGCCAGATGACGCATCGTTTTTTCCTTATAACAGATAGCCAACACCGGATATTTACCACGGAAAGCAGCCAGATTACGGGCAGTACGCCCACTATAACTATCAGTTATGATAGCACGTATCTTCAATTTAGAAGTAGCTTTCACAGCCTGTTTGGCAAGGAACGCTGTTACATCATTGCTATTCTCATCCAATGGAATACGGATGTCATTATCAGCAAGTTTATCTTTCTCCGCTTGTGCCGCAATCTTGGTCATTGTTTTCACCGCATCCACCGGATACTTACCATAAGCAGTTTCCCCACTCAACATCAAAGCATCTGTACGATAGTAGATTGCATTGGCAATATCAGTCACTTCTGCACGAGTCGGACGAGGATTATTTATCATTGTATGAAGCATTTGAGTGGCAACAATTACCGGCTTCTTGGCAAGGATACATTTCCGAATCAGTACACGCTGGATTCCCGGGATACGTTCTTGTGGAACTTCGATACCCAAATCACCACGGGCAACCATAACGCCATCGGCCACTTCCAAAATTTCATCAATATTATCCACCCCTTCCTGATTCTCTATCTTAGCAATAATCTTGATATCACTATTGTGAGCATCCAGAATTTCACGGATATCGAGTACATCCTGGCGGTTACGCACAAAAGAATGAGCAATAAAATCGATATCCTTCTCGATAGCATAGAGGATATTATTACGGTCTTTCTCCGTCAATGAAGGAAGATTGATACGAACACCCGGCACATTCACGCTTTTGCGGCTGCCCAAAGTAGCTTCGTTCTTCACTTCACAAAGCAGATAATCAGCAGTCTTGTCAATAACTTCCAGTTCAAGGTCACCGTCATCAATCAGAATTGTGCCGCCAATATTCAAGTCATTCACGAAATTAGAATATGAAACGGCAATACACTCACGAGTGGTTTCAAGTTCAGGATTGCCGACAATCTTCACTTTCTCGCCTATCTTATATGGAATCGGTTCAGCATTAGCTGTCGTACGAACCTCCGGTCCCTTTGTATCCATCAGAATCGCAATACGATTGGATACAGTACGCACATTTGCAATCAAAGCTTCAAAGCCTTCACGGCTGGCATGCGCAGTATTCATACGCACCACATTCATTCCAGCTTCAAACAATTGTTTTATAAAATCCACATCGCAACGCCTATCCGAAATGGAAGCCACAATTTTAGTCTGTTTCAATAACATAGTCTTTCTACCTATTTATATATTATACCTTATTTATTCTCTAACAACGCTTCCAAAGCCAAACGATACGAATTCAGCCCGAAGCCACAAATCACTCCCTTGCAAGCACAAGCAATCATAGATACATGCCGGAAAGCCTCCCGGCTATGCACATTAGAAATATGTACCTCTATCACTGGCGCCTTCACCGAGCGAATGGCATCCTGTAATGCAATAGAGGTATGCGTATATGCTCCGGCATTCAGAATAATACCATCTACATCAAACCCTGTCTGCTGAATGCAGTCTATCATTTCACCCTCTATGTTCGATTGAAAATAGTCGATCTCCACGTCAACGTATCTTTTGCGAAGTTCAGCCAGATAATCTTCAAATGTAACGCTTCCGTAAATGGAAGGTTCACGCTTACCCAACAGATTAATATTCGGACCATTAATAATTTGTATCTTCATCGCGCAATCCTGTTTTTTTATACCTTTGTATCCAAAGAACAATATTTCAAGATGCAAAGGTAGAAAAAAGAAATGGAAATCAACGAAAAAAAGCAGAAGAAGGAACAACGGGATGTGATAATCAAGAAGTACCAACAGTATCTCAAACTGGAAAAGTCCCTATCCCCCAACACGCTGGATGCCTATCTCACGGATTTAGACAAATTGATGAGTTTTCTAACGTTAGAAGAGATAGACGTTCTGGACGTATGCCTCGCTGACCTCCAGCGTTTTGCCGCCGGACTGCATGACATCGGCATCCACCCCCGTTCACAAGCCCGCATCTTATCGGGAATCAAATCATTCTTTCGTTTCCTTATCATGTCAGAGTACCTGGAAGCCGATCCCAGCGAGTTGTTGGAAGGACCTAAATTAGGCTTTAAACTTCCCGAAGTGCTGACAATAGAAGAAATCGACCGGATCATCTCCGCCGTTGACCGCAGTAAAGCCGAAGGACAAAGGAACAGAGCCATCCTGGAAACACTATACAGTTGCGGACTCCGCGTTTCGGAACTAGTCAACCTTAAATTATCCGACCTTTATTTCGACGAAGGTTTCATTAAAGTAGAAGGAAAGGGGAGCAAACAGCGCCTTGTCCCTATATCGCCACGAGCAATCAATGAGATAAAGCTTTACATCATGGACCGTAATCAAGTAGAAGTTAAAAAAGGGCATGAGGATTTCGTATTTGTCAGTCAACGAAGAGGCAAAGGACTTTCACGAATTATGATTTTCCACATGATAAAAGAATTAGCGCAAAAGGCAGGTATTACCAAAAACATCAGCCCACACACTTTCCGGCACTCCTTTGCTACTCATTTGCTGGAAGGTGGCGCCAATTTACGCGCCATCCAATGCATGCTTGGACATGAGTCCATAGCAACGACCGAAATATATACGCACATCGACCGTAATATGCTTCGCAGCGAGATTATCGAACATCATCCTCGAAATATCAAGTATCGAAAAGAAAAAGAGTCGTTATTTCATTAAATTATGATAAAATCGGTCCCCTATCTATATATTTATATTAAGAATTAATATCTTTGCGTTACTTTTTCCGTGCTGAACAGAAAGAGATTAGCGAATAGGCGAAATTTCAATTACAAACATTTAATTTATACCTAAAATGACTAAGAAGTTGTACTTGCCTTTACTCATGGCAATGATTGTTGCATTATTCTCTTCTTGCAACAAAAAAATGGGTCCACTGTCAGCTGATTACTTCACTGTTACTCCGCAAGTGCTGGAAGCAGTAGGTGGTAAAGTTCCTGCTACCATCAATGGTAAATTCCCTGAAAAGTATTTCAACAAGAAAGCTGTTGTAGAAGTTACTCCAGTTTTGAGATGGAACGGCGGCGAAGCTAAAGGTCAGCCTGCTACTTTCCAAGGCGAAAAAGTAGAAGGTAACGACCAGTCTATCTCTTACAAGATGGGTGGCAGCTACACTATGAAAACTTCTTTCGACTATGTTCCAGAAATGGCTAAGTCTGAATTGTTCCTCGAATTTAAAGCTACTATTGGTAAGAAAGTGATTACTATTCCTGCTGTAAAAGTAGCTGATGGTGTAATCTCTACTTCCGAATTGGTGAACAATACATTAGGTAACGCAAACCCTGCATTGGGCGAAGACGCTTTCCAACGTATCATCAAAGAAAAGCACGATGCTAACATCATGTTCTTGATCCAACAGGCTAACATCCGTTCCAGCGAGTTGAAAACTGCCAAAGAATTCAACAAAGAAGTTGCTAACGTAAACGAAGCTGCCAACAAGAAGATCAGCAACATCGAAGTGTCTTCATATGCTTCTCCTGATGGTGGTGTAAGCTTGAATACAACTCTTGCTGAAAACCGCGAAAGCAACACAACCAAGATGTTGAACAAAGACCTGAAGAAAGCAAAAATCGAAGCTCCGGTTGACGCTAAATATACTGCACAGGACTGGGAAGGTTTCCAAGAACTGGTTTCTAAATCCAATATCCAGGACAAAGAGTTGATTCTCCGCGTATTGTCAATGTATCAGGATCCTGCACAAAGAGAACAAGAAATCAAAAACATTTCTTCTGTTTACAAGACTTTGGCTGACGAAATCCTTCCTCAGTTACGTCGTTCTCGTTTGACTTTGAACTACGAAATCATCGGTAAGTCTGACGAAGAAATTGCTAAATTGGCTTCTTCTAATCCTTCAGAATTGAATATCGAAGAGTTGCTGTACGCTGCTACACTGACTAACGATCCTGCTAAGCAAGAAGCTATCTATGCTCAAGCAACAAAACAATTCCCGAACGATTACCGTGCTTACAACAACTTGGGTAAATTAGCTTATCAGGCTGGTAACTATGACAAAGCAGAATCTTACTTCAAGAAAGCCGCCAGTGTTAACGCTACTCCTGAGGTTAACATGAACTTAGGTTTGATTGCTTTGATGAAGGGTGACAAAGCTGCTGCAGAAGCATCATTCGGTAAAGCTGCCGGAACTAAAGAACTTGGCGAATCTATGGGTAACCTGTACATCGCTCAAGGTCAATATGAAAGAGCAGTAAACTCATTCGGTGACTCTAAGACTAACAGTGCTGCTTTGGCTCAGATCCTTGCTAAGGACTACAACAAAGCTAAAAATACTTTGGCTAACGTAGAAAGACCGGATGCTTACACTGACTACTTGATGGCTGTTTTGGGTGCTAGAACTAACAACTCTTCTATGGTAATAAGCAGCTTGAAGAGCGCAGTTGCTAAAGATTCTTCATTAGCTAAGAAAGCAGCCACTGACCTGGAATTTGCAAAATACTTCACAAATGCAGATTTCATGAGCATTGCTAAATAATAGAATTACCACTCTATTTTAAATATAAAGAATTGCCTGTCATTATAAATGACGGGCAATTCTTTTTTTTTATCCGTAAAAACCGTACTTTCGCAGAAAAGAAATCAAAACAATGAAAAAGAGCAGCATTTTAATCCTTATAGCCATCTGTTTATTCGGTTGTGGCAAGACTTCCCAAAAAGAGGTGAGCATAACCGGAGAAATCAAAGGATTGGGTACAGATACGCTTTATCTATATGGAATGGACGAGATACGCGACCGTATAGATACTATTTTTGTGAAAGACGACAAGTTCTCTTACTCCAGCCCGATAGATACCATTACGTCTGCTTTTCTTCTCATTAGAAACCAGACTGAATATCCCATATTCCTTGATAAAGGAAATAAAATCAAGATTAAAGGAGACATCAGCAACCCCGAAGTTCTGACTATCGACGGGAATATATACAATCAAGAATTTACAGTTTTCCAGAAAGAACTAAATGAGCTAGGTACTCTGTCAGAACAAGCATTAGAACAAAAAGCGGAGGAATTTATAAAACAGCACCATTCTTCCTTTGTCAGCCTCTACCTTTTAGACAAATACTTTGTCCAAAAGGACTCCCCCGATTTCAATAAGATAAAGAAACTGATTGAAGTCATGACAGGTATATTACAAGATAAGCTTTATATCGAACGACTAAACGAAAGCATCTCACAGGCGGAAAAAACGGAAATTGGCAAATATGCACCGTTCTTCAGCCTTCCCAATGTAAAAGGAGTAAAGATAACCCGTTCATCCGAAGATTTCAAAAAGAAAAATCTGCTAATTAACTTTTGGGCTTCCTGGAATGACAGTGTTTCCAATTACCGCAGTAACAACGAGCTAAAAGAACTCTATAAAAAATATAAGAAGAATAAGTATGTAGGCATGCTTGGCATTTCATTCGACGTAAACAAGGAACAATGGAAAGATGCCATCAAACAGGATACATTGGATTGGGAACAGGTATGTGATTTCGGTGGACTTAACTCAGAAGTTGCCAAACAACACTCCGTCAAACAGTTACCTGCTAATATTCTTTTATCGGCAGATGGCAAAATTCTGGCTAAGAATCTCCGTGGAGAAGAGTTGAAAAAGAAAATCGAGGAAGTCGTTTCCGCAGCAGAAGAAAAAGACAAGAAAGATAGTAAAAAGAAAAAATAACCAGTAACCAAACGTGTTAATAAAAGTATTCGGAGCGGCTGTTCAAGGTATTGACGCAACACTCATCACAATCGAAGTAAACAGCTCGCGTGGCTGTATGTTCTATCTCGTTGGCCTTCCGGATTCTGCGGTCAAGGAAAGCCATCAGCGTATCATTTCCGCACTTCAAGTCAATGGTTACAAGATGCCGACCAGTAACCTGATAGTCAACATGGCACCGGCAGATATCCGTAAAGAAGGTTCAGCCTACGACTTGCCGCTTGCCATCGGTCTGCTGGGCGCAAATGAAACAATATCAGCTGAAAAATTCCCCCGCTACCTGTTAATGGGCGAACTAAGTCTTGACGGAAGCATACAACCCATCAAAGGAGCACTCCCTATCGCCATCAAAGCTCGTGAAGATGGATTTGAAGGATTAATCATCCCGCAACAAAATGCACGGGAAGCTGCTGTCGTCAATCAGTTGAAAGTTTATGGAGTTAGCAATATCAAAGAAGTTATTGAATTCTTCAATGACGAGCGCGAGTTAGAACCGACCATCGTTAATACACGAGAAGAATTCTATGCCCAACAAAGCAACTTTGAATTTGATTTCGCTGATGTAAAAGGGCAGGAGAATGTAAAAAGGGCATTGGAAGTAGCCGCCGCCGGCGGACATAATATAATTATGGTGGGTGCCCCAGGCAGTGGAAAATCAATGATGGCCAAACGGTTGCCATCTATTCTTCCACCACTTTCTTTAGGAGAAAGTCTCGAAACGACCAAAATACACTCTGTAGCCGGAAAATTGAACCGGAACTCTTCATTAATAACCCAACGCCCATTCCAATCTCCCCATCATACAATCTCGCAATCAGCAATGGTGGGAGGGGGAAGTTTTCCTCAACCGGGAGAAATAAGCCTGGCTCATAACGGCATTTTATTTCTAGACGAACTCCCTGAATTTTCAAAAAATGTACTTGAAGTTCTACGTCAGCCACTGGAAGACAGGCGAATCACCATCTCACGTGTAAAAAGCAGTGTAGACTATCCTGCCAGTTTCACATTGGTAGCTTCGATGAATCCTTGCCCTTGCGGATATTACAATCACCCCACGAAAGCTTGCGTATGTAGCCCCGGACAGGTGCAAAAATACTTAAATAAGATTTCCGGACCTTTGCTCGACAGGATTGATATTCAGATTGAAATCATCCCAGTCCCTTTTGATAAAATTTCCGACCAACGAAGAGGAGAGTCCAGCGCATCCATCCGCGAACGGGTCATTAAAGCCCGGCAGATACAGGAGAAGCGTTATACCGGATGCTCCGGCATCTATTGCAATGCACAGATGAATAGCAAGTTACTATCACTATATGCCCGCCCGGATGACAAGGGACTCGCCTTACTGAAGAATGCAATGGAACGGCTCAATCTCTCTGCCCGCGCATACGACCGAATACTAAAGGTGGCACGGACTATTGCAGATTTAGAGGAAAGCGAACAAATACTTCCCTCCCATTTGGCAGAAGCCATAAGTTATCGGAACTTGGACAGGGAGAACTGGGCAGGATAGAGAGCCTCCTTCCGCTCCATCTTGTAAAAGTAAGATACTACACCATTTGTGTACTATAATTACCTCAAACTCGAGAGATACCACACAAAGAAAAACGTTCTCGCAAAAATAATTACAGTTTAGTACACAAATGTATGGTACATTTATAATAGACTTTTGAGCAGTTTATTATAAACGGTATCCAGGTTTATTATAAACTCTCAAATTGTAAATTCGACCTTATCGTCCATCTTTTACAACAAAAAAGGCTACGAATTTTGTGGAATTCGCAGCCATAGCCTATATCAGTTCCTCTATCTTCTAGTATAGCCCAAGAAGACAGAGGACAATTATCACTATATTATACTACTTATATATTCATTTTATCTAATTTTTTCATTCATTTATTATCAAACAGAAATCTATTTCCTTGAACTATAAAGATACGATATTAAAATGCATTTGTCAAGTCCTTGACAGGTTTCAGCTCGAAAAACAAAAGAGGAAAGTGCCCGAAAAGGATTTCCCCTTCATTATTCCCCGTTCATCTATACTCTTATTTCCAGCAAATAGACTGCAAGAACCACGCCTTATTATCATCGTTCAACCCTTGGTGTTTCAGAACTTCCGGAAAATCATTATAACTTTTCCAAAAATCGGAAACCAAAGAAGATATTTTTTCTGGTGCATAAGTTACCGCCTCTCTAAGGCTTCCCATCTTACCAAATTCTTCTTTAAAGCAAATATATGAATCACGATATTTCAACTGCTCCATCGATTTGGCAACTCGTCTCGATGCACCCAATAAACCGTTCATATCAGCCGTTTCCACAGGATAAACTATTTTAATGACCTTTTCCTGTTCGCAAGACAAAACCGGCAAATCAACAAAAAGGGCAAACTCTTCACCCAAGTATTCGTATTTTGCAGGTTGTCCGTTCACTGTAACAGATTGTGGAACAAGTGATGAAAGCACCTTCACTTTAAATGAACGCGAAACAGGCATATTTTTATATTGTCCTTCACGCTTGCCGATAACAATTGTTTGTTCCTGTCCCTGGCAGGAAGCTGCCAGTTTAGTCACAGCATATTCTGACGCATAATTCTTATCGTTTCCATTATCCTCGTAGAAACTAAAGGAAGACGTCCCATTTCCACCGGGAAATACGGTAATTACAACTTCTTCGTCATTGCCATTCAAGTTCATCACTTTGCTTGTGTACATTGGCAATACAGCGCCTGCTTTTACATAAATCGGATATTCGTCGATAGCAAAAGGACGCTCTACAATCTGACCGCCTTTCAGCAAAGTACCGGTATGCAGTTCATACCACTCCCCTTCGGGCAACCATGCACGCACCTGTACATAACCATCCTTTGCCGGAGCCGTAGCGGGAGCAACCAAAACATCATCTCCAAACATATATTCACTGCGGAATTCATAAGCTTCTTTACTTTCCGGATAGTCATAGTACATCGGCCGGCAAAGTGACAACCCTTCATCATACCCTTTACGAGCCATTGTGTAAATATACGGAGCCATCTCATAACGCTGCCGGATTGTCCTACGAAGAATATCACAATACTCTTTGTTAAACACCCACGGCTCCTTATTCAAACCGGCACTCTTTTGCGAGTGCGTACGCATAATCGGACTTAGAGCTCCGAATTGCAACCAGCGAGTATACATTTCCGGATCGATACTTTCACCGATATGTCCGCCCAAGTCATGGCTCCAATAGCCATACAATACATTGGATGCCGTAGAATTGAAATAAGGCTGAAAATCCAATGATTTCCATGACACAACCGCATCACCTGAAAAACCAACTTGATAGCGGTGATTTCCCAAACCTCCCCAGCGATGGTACAACATCGGACGCGTATCCCTGTTCTTTTCCATTTGGCTGAAGAATGCGTAATTGATCCACCAAGTATTACTCAAATTCTTCACTTTCGGGTCATATATCCCTTGCTGCCAATCCAACCACCAGAAATCAACTCCGTCTTTCTCCATTGGAGTCAATACATTCTTGAACATATTCTTAATAAACTTCTTATCTGAGTTTATCCATGGAATCGTTTGTTTGGACTGAGGGTCAACTCCCATGTCCTTTGCCAATCCAGGATATTTCTCTTCATAAGAAGCCACTCCATCTGCCGGATGCAGGTTGAGGGTTATTTTCACGTCATTTTGTTTGAGGTATCCGAGGAATCCTTTCGGATCCGGAAACAAGTCCCTGTTCCAGGTCCAACCGGTCCAGCCGCCTTTTCCTTGTTCCGTATAGTGCCAATCCATATCTACCACCAATACATCCAAAGGGATCTGATACGTATGGAAATTATCAATCAGATTGCGGAATTCCTTATCAGAGTACAACCAATAGCGCGACCACCAGTAACCAAACGCATAGCGGGGCGGCAACGGCACTTTTCCGGCAAAAAGGGTATAATCTTTCAGAGCCGCTTTATAATCATGTCCGTAAGCCATGAAATACCAGTCCTGCCCACCATTAGCCGGACGCTCTTTCACCCAATTCCAATCCTTATCATCATCAAACAGAATCCCTTGTGAATCATCAATGAACGTCCAGCCATCCGTAGCCAGCAGGCCATCTTCCAGTTTCAGTTTGTCACCCTTCTTTGTATCAGCCACCCAAGTCTGTGTCTGCGTATCACCATCCATGCCATCCAATGTACGATAAGTACCTTTCAAGTTACCCTTCTGTTGCATACCGGGTTTCCAGGAAAAAGGCAGCATTTCTTTAGCAGCGGTGATGATTAAGTTCTTATCTGTAAACTGTCCACTGTTTTTCTTATAACGCATCTTCATCTTAGAAGTCGTTATTTCAACCCATCCTCCTCTTGTTTTTAACTTGTAATCTACTTGAGGATACAGACGATTGATAGCGATATGAGACTTGCTATCTACAAATTTCCCATCCGGAGCATATTCCAAGCGGAGCGCTCCATCGGAGATGACTGTGAACCTCACGTTATCATCCGTATATGCGATATTCCGTTGTGTATTTTGTGCTTGCAATACAAATAGAAAACTTTGTAAAATACAGAGCAAAACCAGCAGTAATTTCTTTTTCATAACATTTTTAAAACCTATAAATTTAAAATTCGAGAACAAAATTAGGATAATTGCAGCTATATAGTTGCAATTATCCTATACCAATTACTTATTATTCTTGAAAACAGGCGCTTCCGCCTTTACAACCGGACCGTCCCCTACGAGATAAGGCCATCCGTTGTCATCCCAATACACTCTATCAAGCAAGACTACGCGACCCAAAGATGGATCGGAAGTGCGGTAAGCGTGATAGATTATCCAATCTTTACCTTCATCATCTTGTACTATTTCAGCATTGTGTCCTGTACCTAGGAATGCATCATTCTTATGTATCAACACCTCATGTTTGTTATCGTTCATCTTTTCGCCTGCCTTATTTACATAAGGACCGAAAAGATTTGTAGAACGGCATACTACCGTCTGATAAGTACTATTCGCACCTTCACAACAAGTACCGGTAGAGCAGAATAAGTAATAATAATCGCCTCTTTTCAATATATATGATCCCTCGTAAGCATTGGTGTTTCCGGTATTGGCAGCAACTTGTATCTTTGTTGCTTTCGCATTCTCTATTCCACCTTTCAGCGAAAGACCATCCTCGCTCAGTTCAACTCCCCAAATGCCATACCAACTTCCCCAAAATAGATACTTCTTGCCGTTATCTTCGATATAGAAAGGGTCGATACTGTTGTGCACGCCAATTTCATTGCTCCGGAATAACTTACCTTGATCAGTAAACGGTCCTTCCGGTCTATCCGAAACAGAAACTCCAATACCACAAGTTTCTCCACCGCCCCATTTGGACAAAGAGTAGTACATTACATATTTACCATCAATATAGTTGATATCCGGTGCCCAAATACCAGCATCCGGCTCCCATGACGGTTTTTTATCATCCTCATAAGCACCATTTACATAAGTCCAATGTACCAGGTCCTTGGACTTATGTATCCAGGTATTACCTCCCGTAGCGTACAGATAGAAATATCCATCCTCTGCCTTTATCACTGTCGGGTCCGGATTGTCGGAGTCTATAACCGGATTTGAATACCACACTTTGTCTACCAACGGTGTTTGCACCGTTTCACCTTTCTGCTTGTCGCTATTACCGCACCCCCAAGTGAATAGGGAAATCATTCCAAGCGCGATTATATTTTGCATATACATAAGTTTTGAGTTTTTCTTGTTAATTGTTACTATTCTATTCCAAATCTAGCTTTAACTCCACACCGGGACCCAATATAATATCGATCTTAGAGGTCTTTGATGCCTTAGCTGCTTCGGAAGTGATTGGTGCACCGTCTGCCTGAAACGCTTCTAATGTAATGCTCAGTTGAGCTTCCTTTCCATCCAATCCAAAAGTTCTCATATATTCCATTATCTGCCGATTGGTAAAAAGCAGTTCACGCACTCCGTCATAAGTCAATATGCTCTTATCCTCTATTTCCAGCGTTTCGGCCGTCCCTTCATATTTCAAAGTTATGACATATTTCGATGCCGTATCCATATCCAGCCAACGGTAGACGAAGGCAACTCCATCAATATTCTCCTGCACAATTTGTACATAGTAATTTTCTGACTCTACTTCCACTCTCGGTACACGCGGCTGCGGTTCACCCACACTTTCTACGTCACCGCAGGCTCCCAACACAACTATATTGGCAAGCAAATAGATTATAATAAACAGTTTTTTCATGATTTTCATATTTTAATAAACTCATTATGAAGATTACTCGACAGGGTCCAGATATATCTTCATTTGGTCAAGGTCTACTGTCAAGGTATATTTACCGTCTGATGCAACGCTCCATTTCAAGTCGCCACCATTGTCCTGGTATCTTGCTTCCCCAAGTTCATGTTCTGCAACCGGATTAGCTGCCGCATGAGGAGCAAAGAAAAATTTACCACCCCAGTCAAGTTCCACTGAAAGTTTGAATTCATTGCTACCATCATTATAATAGAAATTACCAGTATAGGTCCAAAGCTCCGGATGGCGTGGGTCCTTACTTTGTAGAGCTCCTTTCTCTTTAGCAACTCCCAAATCCCAACCTACCTCGCAGGAATTACCGACAATCCAAATACCATCCTTCGGCAAAGGATACAAACTGACTATGTTAACATCAAATACGTTCAGATCAACCACCATTGTATATGTACCGCTCTTTGTATTCTCCAGCATCTCATAATCACCTTCTTCCGTTACATACTGCAAAGAGTTATCTCCATTTTCGCCTTTCATGTAACATGGATAATCCGATTCCGCACTAAGCGCAAAGAAGTACTTGCATGGTTTCAACTCTGCCTGTGATTGGTAGATTCCCGAACCGACAACTTTTTCCGTCATTCTCCGAACCGTTCTTTCTCCGGCATCATCTACCATTACCATATAAATCGCAGTAGCATTCTTATCATACCCGACCACATCCAATTGTGTTTTCGACAATTCCGGTTTCAAATACTGAGCAGACGAATTCACTTGAGCGATTACCTCTGCCTCAATAGTAACTTTATCTCCGGGAAGTATGCTCCAAGAAGCCAAAATATCATTCAGCTCATTATGCGTGAAGCTAATAGAGCGTTCTCCAGCTTCAATTTCATACAAGCTAGTGACATTGGAGTGTAAGTCCGCCATATACATTCTAAAGAAATAAGCAATACTGGCGTCAGCACCACCACGCTGTGCTGCAGCATTCCACGTAAAAGTAACCGCAGTCTCGTTCTCCTTCTCTTTCTCCAAAGTAAGGTCAGCAGAAGAAGCCTTTAATAGCATCTGGTCTGCAGGCGTTTCCAGTGTGTAGTACTCCGGATCTTTATTACAGCTCGCTACTATCGATGCCAGAAAGAGCAAGCATATTAATTTCATTATCTTATTCATAATCATGCTTTTCATTTAATTAATTCCAGAAAGGAGCCTGAACAAGGTTAGGATTCTTATTTATCTCCTCGAAATATACCGGCATCCAATACATTGCCTTTTTCCATACACGCGTTTGGAATACAGTTCTCTTATAGAACTCATTACTGTTCGTTCCACCATAATTCATGCCATAGTCATCTCCACACATTTCAGGAAGACTCTCAACGATTCTCCAACGGCGGATATCCGACCAGCGTGAGCCTTCGCAACAAAGTTCAACACGCCGTTCCATACGAACTACCTCACGTACTGCCAGCTGATTGTCATCTACATGAATATATTTAGGGTCATCCAATGAAACAGTATTTAATGTATACTGCCGCACACCTGCACGTTCACGCACCTTATTTACATATTTCAATGCTTCCTCACGGGATACTTTATTATCATAAGCCTCATTGATTGCTTCGGCATAATCAAGGAAAGAAGCTGATAAACGGTACAAGAACATTTGCCGCCATTTATAACTGCCATTCTTCGGATTATCCTGAGGATATACTTTTTTACGAACCAAATAACCATTTTGAGGAGCATCGTGTGTGTAATCGTTATCTTTTTGGTTCTTAAAGAACTCATATTTACGTCCGGCTAAGGCATACCAAGAACCATTATAACTTACTGTTGTATAGAAACGCGGTTCACGGTTGCAATACATATTATAAGTCCCTTCTGCAGTCACTTCTCCCTTTTGTCCTGTTCCACCTGTCCACTCAGTGGCTCTTGTCTCTTTTTCTGAAGAAAAACCTTCTTCCACATATTTTGCATTGTTATTCGTTATCGGAAGCCCGTTCTTCATAAAGAAAGCATCTACCAGCCCTTGATATACTCCCAAACCATTTCCTCCACCATACTCCTTAGTCACAGCCTTATTGGTATAGAACTGATAACTTTGATAAGCATCCTGCTTTGTGTAAGGGAATAAAATTTCCTTATTTCCATCCTGAAACTTGGTAAACCAAACATTTTCAAGCGAAATGAAAGGGTCAATCTCTCCTTCTGCATTATATTCCACATACAAACGGTAACCAGCCTGTTCTGCCTCATCAAGCAAAAGTTTACATGCCTCAGCAGCCTTGACCCATTTTTCCTGACTGTAAGTAGAATTAAACAGTTCTTCTCCCTCCTTATTCTTATGCCCGATGTACCACTCATTACCATTCACAAGCGGACTGGCAGCAAACAATAACATTTTTGCACGAATAGTCAGACACATAACGGAAGTAATACGACCATATTTCTCTACACTTTGCCATACGGGCGGCAGTTGCTTTGCCGCTTCCAGCATTTCATTATCCAAATGGCTGACAATCTCGTCAAACGGTCTCTGTCCCACCATTAAGTCCGAAAGAGTAAAGTCAGTAGGAGCAATGTAATTGGGTCTAAAAGGAATCGGTCCATAAGTCTCCAACAATTGCCACCAATAATAAGCTGCAAGGAAACGCGCTTCCGCTTTCATATAATCCACTTCTTTCTGTGGCAAATCGGCCTCAGGCAATGCATGCACCCGCTCAATAAATATGTAAGCCTGGCGTATTTTCCGAGGAAGACCATCCCAGAAATTACCTGCCCATTGCGTATTAGGCGTCCATCCACCAAGAATCTTAGTGATATTAGGCCAGTCCCACTGTTGCCAGCGTGCGGAAGCAGTCAGGTCATCCGCAAATACTTCCCATCCATATGTATTCAACCAATCATTTCCCGGATTAGGAATACGACTGTATACATTAGCCAGCCAAGATTCTACCTTTGTCTTATTTTCAAAGACCATGTCTATATTAATCTCCGTATCCGGTTCTTTGTCAAGATACGTACAAGAACCCAACGATACGATGCCTATCAATCCGGCAACTATATATTTTCTTAATTTCATGATTGTCTTTTTAAAGTTAGAAATTCAGGTCAACTCCAAACATAACGGAACGCATAGCCGGATAGCGCAAACCCGTATCAGTATCCAGTTCCGGGTCCCATAATTTGAACGGGGAGAAACAGAACAAGTTATTACCACTCACATAAAAACGAATCGATTTGGAATGTATCTTTTCAGTGAAAGACTTCGGCAAAGTGTATCCCAACTCCAGTGTTTTCAGGCGCATAAAACGCATGTTCTTTTTCCACCAAGTAGAAGTCCGGTAATTCTGTCTATTAGGTTGTTCCGACAATCTAGGCCAAAATACATCCTGAGAAGGGTTCTCTTCTGTCCATCGGTCATTATAGTTGGAATAGACATTTCCTTGCAACGTTTGTCCGCTACCCGGAATAAAGTATGTAGTATTACCGATTACACGATAAGTATCGCCTGTCCCTTGAAAGAAGAAATTCAAGTCCCAATTCTTGTAATTTATATTGCCACCGAATCCATAAACAATGCGCGGGTCTACAGTTCCGCCAATATAACCTTCATCTGCATCAGTAATGAAACCATCACCGTTCATATCCACATATTTAATATCACCCGGACGAACCCTGGAAGCTCCTACATCTTGTGTCGGTATACCGAATTTTAAATTACCATCCGCATCAAAGTCATCTGCTGTAAACAGTCTTTCTGCCTGCAACCCCCACAAAGTATTCAATGAACGTCCTGTCAGCCCCTTATACGTACCTACCACAGATTCCGGTTCATCATACTCGTCCACACGGTTGATAGCATAAGTGAAGTTAGAACGGAAACCTATAAACCAATCTTTATTGATTTGTTTATTATAATTCAAAGAGAATTCCACACCACGATTAGTCACTTCACCAAAGTTAGCCCATGGATTTGTCAAGAATCCAGTTTGTGACGGAATAATCTTACGTTGCATGAAAATATTAGTACGCTTTTCTTTAAATACATCTACTTGCAGTTCCAGTTCATTCCATAAGCCCAGTTCTACTCCAAGATTCATTTTTAATGCAGTCTCCCACGTAAGGTTTTCCACCCCTACTTCTCCTTCAGAAATACCTTTACGTTCAATCTGCCCTGTATCACCCCAGTGATATGTGTCTGCATCTGTCTTCAATGTTGTCATATAGGCAAAACGTCGTCCACCAATGTCATCATTACCAACTTTTCCTATAGATCCTCTTAATTTCAATTTACTCAAAGTATTTCTGAACTTATCCATAAAAGGTTCTTCGGATATAAGCCAACCAACTGCAAGAGATGGGAAAAATCCGAAACGTTTTCCTTTGGCAAAATTCTCCGAACCGTTATAACCAAAGTTAAACTCCGTCACATAGCGGCTATCGAATGTATAAGAAAGACGCCCCGCAATACCTTGCTTTCTATAAGGCTGTACACTACCGTTGTCAAAACTTTGCTGATTATACAGGAACAATGCATCCACATCATGTTTTCCGAAAGTACGTGCATAAGTCAGCGTTCCTTCAAAGTAGACCCTCGAATTTCCATATTCACCTTTATTGCCATGTCCCAAAGAATCATCTCCGTATTTCAACACCGAATGAATCAGGTTACCCTCTATATCACGACCGGTAGCAATAGTATAGTAAGTCGCATTCTTGCCTCTGGTTATCGAACTCTGATTCCAGCGGTCGAACGAGAATGACACTTTCGCTTTCAATCCCGGAGTTATCATTTTCAGGTTCTGCTCGACAGCAAACAAAGATTGAATCTGTGAAGCTGTAACCACATCATATCCACTTTGTGTCACGGCAGCCCAAGGATTGACTCCATTGATGTTCATGATAGGAATTGTTCCGTCAGAATAACGAGCAGGGTGCACAAAAGGAGAAGTTATAAATGCCCTGTCGAAAGCATCGTCCGTACTAAAAGCCTGCTTACGGTGCGTTTGCAAGAAACCACCGACATTCAAACGCAGTACTGTCGTCTTGGTAACATCCAAATCGACATTGGCACGCATATTATAACGGGTCAGCTTCATACCGGTGTCATAAGGCAATGTCTTGTCCGTTTCCATAATTCCTTTCTCACCGAAATAAGAACCGACCAATGAGTACCGGAGAAAATCGGATCCACCCGACACTGTTAAATTAGCACGAGTAGAGTAGGCGTAATCTTTCGTTATTTGCTCCAGCCAATTTACATCCGGATACAAATCCCGGTCATATCCATAACGAGTCCTGTCAATCTGCTCCTGGCTGAATGGCAAACGTGTCCTGTCTTCCGTAAGTTCATTCAATAATGCCATATGATCGGCCGCACCAATAAACTCAGGAAGTTTTGTAGGTTCTGCAATAGAATGTTCCACCCGAAGATTCACAGAAGGAGCACCTATCTTACCACGTTTTGTATTAATAACAATCACACCGTTCGCACCACGCACACCATACATAGCACTTGCCGAAGCATCTTTCAATACAGAGAATGATTCTATTTCCGCCGGATCGATATGATTTAGATCACGTTCAATTCCATCAACCAGTACTAGTGGCGACTGTCCGCCAGAGAAAGAGGCAATACCACGAATCCAGAAATTAGAAGAATCGTACCCAGGTTCACCAGAACGCTGAACAGCTATCACACCGGCAATTTGTCCCGCCAGGTTATTAGTAACAGAACGTGAAGAACCCACCTGTAACTTCTTCGGCTGTAATGTTTCGATAGAACCGATAACCGACATTTTTTTCTGGCTACCATATCCCGTAACTACCACTTCGTCCAGCGCTTCAATATCTTCCTCAAGAATCACATCAAAGTTAATCTTGCTCCCAACTTTTATTTGCTGGGGTTTAAATCCTATATAGGAAATCTCAATTACGGAACTTTTACTCGGCACATCCATATAGAAATGTCCGTCCATATCCGTTATCACTCCAGTGCCCCCTTCTTCCATAACGCGTATATTCACACCAGGAAGAGGATTCTTGTCCTTATCGGTTATCGTACCACTAATACGAATACCTTTCGCCTGCTCCGACAGATTCGTCTTACCAGCCATAGAATGTACAGGTAAAGCGGAGTTGGCACTTGTTCCATAGTACAACAACAAGCAAACAAACAATGCTTTCTTCAAATCCATAATATTAAATTTAAAAATCTCATAATAAATACTTTATCTCTAACCGAGTGAGAGCAAAAGTAGGCAACCAATACAATATGTAATAAAACAAATAATCCAATAATTAAAAGAAATTGTTCAAAATCAAATTAAAATATAATAGATATATTTTCTGACCTATTTATGTCATTTCAAGAAGTACTCCGCACGCCCCGGCGTGAACAACTCCCACAAAGAAGCTACCGTCCAACCCGGTGCAAAGATATCATTATAATATCCTTTCCCGTTTTTCCCATAATCCCAATTTGTGTGCTGAACAACTTCCGGATAGTAACCAGACTTAGCCACTCCGCATAAGTGTCCCTCATGAGGCAGAAGTTGACGCATAGAGGTAGAAATAACTTCTGCAAATTGTGAGAAGCGGGGTTCTGCATATTCCTTTGACAGCCATCGCAACACAGAAGCAAACTCAAACACAAATACATCAATATGGTTGTTTTCCACCGACACATTGCCCCAACCGCGGGTTTTCAGACCAATATCTCCCAACATCTGTCCCTGCGCAAAAGGAACATCCCATACATAATACCATGACAAGGCAAAATAAGCAGCTTTCTTCGTCAGGTCTGCATAATGCCGGTGCTCGTCTCCTTTTGTAATCAATGAAAGATAATAGGTAGCCGTAGCAGCATACAGAGATGCCTCCTTGTCTTCGCAGTTGGCATCAAGTGTAGACGAGAAATAGTCGGCTTTAGAAATCAATATTTTTTCCAGATAATCAGCCGTTAACTTAGCACTGGCAAGGTATCGCTTATCCTTGAAATATTTGTATCCCATCACCAGCGGCAATGTGGCCGAAGGAGTACTCCCTCCACTATTGTCTACTATCGTAAAATCATCACGAAACTTGCGGGGGAAACTACCGTCAGCCTGTTGCAGTTGCAAGAATATATCAAGCATTTTCTTTATCTTCTGTTCCCACTCAGGATGACGGCGACCGTTTTCTTTCTCATAAGCAAGATAATGAAGCATTGCATAAACTCCCTCTGATTGGCGACGAATACTGTGTATGGGATCTTCAGTCCCTTTATCAAAATCGACCGACTCTTTGAAGAAACCGACCGGAGTAAAGCCGTTCTTCAAGTAGCTATCAAACACTTTCATACCATTTGCTTTCAAATCCTCTCTATCAGATTGGCAACCATATTCCCAAGCATTGAATGCATTAAGAAGCACACGACCAATGAAACCTACTTCCGCCTGCCCGTTACTCTGGCAATTTTCTGTCATTAGATGTATTCCCGAATTATAAACCAACGGATGTCCTTCTACGAAACTACTTACAAAGAATCCACTAAGAACTTGCTTCATATTCGTTATGGAATAAGGAGTCTCCACAGGTTTAGGTCCATAAGTGTCATAACTATATTCCCATGCATGGCGTATAAAATCAGAATAATCATCAGCTTTATTCTCCAGAATCTCCCACGTTAATAAAACAGTTTCCCCCTTTTTCAAGAATTGAAAAGCTTCTGCCGCAGGTGCCAATGTCAACTTACGAATATAACTCTTGGGAGCTTCACGATAAGGAAAGCCAAAAGAGAGCGCAGTTATTCCGTTTTGATTCTCAAATCCGGTAAATCCTAGAGACGTTTTACCTGAAAGGATAATTTCTCCTTCCCGATGAGTGCTCAAGGCTTCGTCTGCAAACTTATCGATACGGCTCACAGTCACAAAGTGTTTTTCTTTTTCCGAATAAACACCTGTAAGCGGTGCGCTTAGTCTGTCTTCACGCACCAACCAACTATCTGAAGAATGGAACGAAGGCGCATCTTTAGGAGAACGGAGATTCCTACGATACCAGAAACCCGGCATATAAAATTGACAATCATCATGACGATAGCCTGTTGATAGCCGTTGACTATAATTAAAATAAACATCTTCGAGTGCTGTTATACAGACATTTACCCGTAATTTTCCATTTACATCTGCCACCCTCTGAGTGATTGTAACCGGAATGCTTTCAGAAGCTTCCAATAAATAGGATGAACGGTCATTCCCCAATTGCTGTAAGTCTAGTGAATATCTTTCAGCTACATTTCCCGGCACTTTCAACGATATGGACGCTGAAATATTTTCCGGAACATAGTTGACAGCTTCAGCAACTCCGACATACAGTGTAATAAGCGCCCCGCAAAACAAACATTTAAAATTCATGCAAACCTAATTATATGAATCAGTAAAGGATACTGGTTCTGTGTTAATACTAAGTTATTACTGCAGCAAAAATAGGGGTTTACACTTATTTTAGATATTAAAAACAGGTCAATAAATGAAAGTTTAGTCTCAATCGAGCCAAATGAAAGTAAAAATCAATGCGTAATGTTTCATACAGTGTGTATATATGTATACTGCAATAGATATATATGGCTATCGCAATGAATATATATGCCCACCACGCTAGACATATATACTCATTACACTAGGATTTAACAATGTTATTTTTGCATCCGGACATAAGTCTTTCTATCCGGTCCCACTCCCGTTATTGTTAATTTCTTCCAATGTTTCGGCAATTTTGAGAAAAGCTGCTTGATGCCATTATCTGTAACTTCCAAACCACAAAATCCATTAATGACAGTTTGTAAAAGTCCTCCCGCACCAGTTACAAAATAAGGATTCGTACCTCCTGCACCTTCGGAAATAACACCAAACGGGGGTAACTGGTTAGGACGGAAACTTTGCACAAACAAGTCATAAGCTTTATCGCCTTCGCCAAGGCGTGTATATTGCAAAGCCAACACAGAGAAAGACATTGCCGGTCCAGTTTTATCTATTTTATCTTCATAATACTCCAAGTCCTTACGGATTTCTTCAGGACGGGTTATCAGATTTAATGGATATACCAGCAAATTGGCATCCGCTTGTTTTATTGTCTGCCCATTATAGCCTTCATACTCCATAGTCACTCCATTCTCGAATTTCGGGAGCCGTAACTTCGAGGCTATCTCTTTCCAGATTGCAGGTGCCTTAACACCGCATACCACAGCAGCTTTAGCAGCATCTTGCAAAGCACGCATAGCGGCACCATTGGTAAATGCATTATCATCCACCCCTTCAGCATATTCATCGGCACACACCACATTGCGAATCGAATAAGAACCATCCTCATTCTTTTCTACACGACTTACCCAAAATTCCGCCACTTTCTCCATCAAAGGGAAACCTTCTTCTCGCAACCACCGTTTATCACCACTCATACAGTAGTAATTCCAGGCTGCGATAGCAATATCAGCAGTGATATGATGTTCAAAAGTTCCGGTCAATGCCCAAGTCGGACATGACTCTTCTCCGGCATCATCACTTTCCCAAGGAAACATAGCTCCATCATACCCATAGCTCAATGCTCTCTGACAAGCGGCTTCCAGTCTGTCAGTACGATAATCCATCATTGTCCTTGCAATGCCCTGATTCATGAAAAGCATAGGCGGATACATCCAAAACTCGGTATCCCAGAAAATATGCCCGTTATATCCTTGGGCAGAAAGCCCGAAAGGAGAAATACTCAGGCGGCTTCCCTTGCGTGCATTAGAGTAAAGATTATAAAGAGCAAAACGTACGGCACGCTGCGCCTCGTCATCTCCCTCAATCATAATATCTCCTTCCCACAGCTCATTCCAAAGTTTCCGATGTCCATTCATCAGGCGGTTCAAACCTTCTTTCGCACCATAAATCACTTCACGGTCCGATTCATTATACGGGTCTATAAAATCACGTCCGGTACAGACAGAGCCTAATAAAGCGAAAGAAAATTTTTCTCCTTTTTTTAATGAAATAGAGATTCGACTGGTTCCGTCAGATTGTTGTTGCAAGTTTGGATTCTTATCATAAATAAAAGCGGAAGAAGCTGATACTTTCTGTTCACGGTATTTGGATAAAGCCCAGGTACGTACTATTTTCAGTTCGTTTCCATCGACATTCACACTCACTTGTTTTGAACCGGGATTCTTATATTCATCAGGTACTTCAATGGGATTTTCCACTGATAAATACATATCTTCCAATGCAGCCACCTCTACACGCACCAGTCCCGCATAAGGTATATTCCTCAAGGCACAGATACTATAAGAGATATCCGCTTTTCCACCATAAGTAAAATGTGTATCGTGCGTGGCGGCTTTCATATCTATGCACTGTCCCCACCCCGAAATATTATCACCACTCACTCTCTGTCCGTCAATCTGCATTTGCAAATTGAACGGGTTGATTCCTCGCAACACACGACTCACGTCTTGAGGAGCGGCAGCATCAAATACATGATTCAACATGACATGACGAACAGAGAAAGGTTCTTTCCACGGCAAGATACCGATACCACCATTCGCTACTGCTGCTCCAAAATAAGTTCCGTAATAATCAGTAGCCTGTATTTTCCACAAATTATCTTGTCCGTTTGCCTTTATAGTCAAAGCTGATACCAGACAAAAAAATACAATAAATAGATTCTTCATATAATAGCATATTTAATTAGTTAACGACATTTACTGCAAAAATAGTCTGTATTGCTTGTTTTGTTCATTTAATACGCACTTCGATTGACTTCCCATTCTCAACCTTGTATTTTCCCATAACCTTATTTCCCTTTTTTATCAGAACCAGTAATGCGTTACCCTTGTTACGTTTCACTTCAATATCAAATGTTGCGCCAAATGCACAAATGCGTTTCAAAGACATTGTATTCCAAGTTTCCGGAAGTTGCGGCGTCAGTTTGAAAGCATCCAGCGCAATGGGACGTATGCCAAACAAGCCTTCTGTCATAATACGGCAATATAAAGCGCTTTCTGTTGATAGATGGCGTTGATTCCCTTCCGGCCATGCTTCTACCGCATAAGGAACATGGTCGCCCAGCAAACGGGTTACAGAATATTTTTCCAGATATTCGGTAGCTATCTCTCTGGCGCCACAAGAATAAGCTCCCCGAAAAGCATAGAGCGTGGAGCGGTCCCAATACGTAGAAGTGCCCGATTGAGTAAGCAAACCGTTCTCCATCCATAACTTATCTGAGAACAGGGCAGACACAGTACCCTCTGCCCGATTGTAAATTCCCATAGTCAACGGAATACAAATCCATGAACGAAGCACCGTATTGCCATCGTAATAACGATATGTCTCATAACCTTCTACATTATGGGCAAAATATCTATCAATATTTTTATAAAGCTCAGCAGCCTTGTCCTGATAGGATTTTATACATTCACGATCTTTCTTCAGTGCCTTTCCCAAATAAACAGCAGAAATGAGGGCGTCATAATACAATGAAGAGGTACATAAGTTGGCTTTCCCCGCAGGGAAACGGTTTTCCAATTCATCGGAGTCAGATTCCACTACTCCTTCAGCATTCAGTTTCCGGTTGCAATACTCCAGACACCATTCAATCAATGCCCATAATTTTTCCGCCTCGTGACGGTTACCGGACGCCAAAGCATAACGTGCCGCACCATAAGCGACCATCGCCACATCTCCACGGTCGCCCGCCACACCAAAATAATCTATCCCCTCTGCGATTATAGATGAGGGCAAAGGCTTATACTCGTCATTCATGTAGCGCATAAATAAACCGAACGAATCCATTGCCGAACGGTTTCCCGCCTGATAGCCCAAATAAGGGAAAAACGGATTGATGTATTCCGCCTGATCATTCGCCCAGATAGCAGCATAATAAGCTTCCCCACCCGGACTTTGCATATATCCGCCTTTTGTATCAAATATACTTTCCGAACCGCGTATCTTGGCAAACGAGAACATTGTATTGATCACATCACTCGGAGTCTCAAGCACCAGATTACCCTGTACTTGCCGCAAGAATTCCCGTCGTGCAACGAGCTCTTTATCAACATCCAGTGCCAACACCCGTCCATTCTTTTTATATCCTGCATAAATCACTTGAAACCAAGCCTTCTCTCCGGCTTTTAACTGAAAAGTACCTTCTCCAATCGGAGATGAAAGAACAGCCGTTAATGTATAACTGCCTTCCACTCCTTTAGCCTCATCTGTATGATAAGAAAGAGTATTCGCTGGAAATTGGAGGGTTAACGGATGTTCGGTCACATTCTCCAATTCATATTTCTCACAAAAAGCCGGCTGTGATGTAGAAGGAAAAAGCGTGCGTGTCAGCGAAACACCTCTATTTCCATATATGCTTTTCACAGTCATAACCCCGCTTAAAGATACGGTTTCCACCTTTTCGCCTACCAACGGCTGTCCGTTCACAAGACACAGGTGCGCCCAGTCTCCATTGAAATGATGCTGCAAACTACCATGAGTGTCATTAGGAATAGTACGGAAAGTCGGCAGAACCATATTCCGGTCAATCACCCATTCCCCTGCTGCATTAATGCCATAACGCAATACACTCGAAACTTTCAAACCACTCATCTCAATATGGTCATTATGAATGCCGTTTATCTTCCAATAAATACTATCCGGTGAGGCGATAGTCCATCGTGCAACTCCACCGGCATATAAAAGGTTTGTGCCGAACCAACATATCAGCACGATGAACCACATTGTCTTTTGCCTAGTCATCATATCTTATTGCATTATTAAAACACTTCTACTCAAAAACAAACCGCTACTCCTTTACATTCGTAAAGTCCTTTGGCAACACTCCGAACTGCTTCTGGAAACATTTTGCAAAGTAGGACGGGGAATTAAACCCTACCATATAGCAGATTTCATTGACCCTGTTTTCACCCTCTTTCAGCAATTGGGCAGCCTTTTTCAGACGCTCCAGACGAAGGAACTCATTCGGGCTGAGATCCAGCACTCCTTTAATTTTCCGATAGAAGTTAGAACGGCTCATATTCAAGTTATCTGCCATATCATCCATACTGAACTCAGGATTGGCATAATTAATCTGGATAACTTCGTTCAGTCTCTTGATAAACTCTTCATCAGCTTTCGTCAATGCCATTGTATTAGCTGCTATAAAAGGAGATTCCGCAAAAGCCTGGCGCAACTTCTCCCTGTTCTGAATAAGATTGGAAGCGCATGCCTGCAAGTATTCCACAGAGAAGGGCTTTTCAATATAGGCATCCGCACCCAGCTCCATTCCCTCTATCTTCGATTGTATATTAGTCTTTGCGGTCAGCAGTATAATAGGGATATGGCTGTAATTCAAATCCGACTTAATCGTCTTGCACAGTTCGAAGCCATCCATTACAGGCATCACGACATCACTTATCACCAGATTCACATAATTGCCGTCCAGTACACGCAATGCTTCCGCGCCATTGGTAGCTGTCAGCACCGTGTAATCTTTCAACAGTTGGCGAACCACAAAGGCAAGCATATCCGGATTATCTTCCGCTACCAACAAAGTCGGGCGGTTATCCTTTTCTACTATTTGTTCTGCAGGAGCTTCGTTCATTTTATCAGTTTCCACTTCCACTTCCGATATCAGGGTGATTGTCGTATCCTGTACTATCGGCAAAGTCATACAGAAAGTATTATTCTCCTCCCCTTTTCCCATAGTCAAAGTCCCTTGATGCAGTTCGGCAAGTGAGCGAGAGAGAGCCAGTCCGATGCCGGTTCCGGTAGTTACTTTTCCATTCTCCTGCTCGTTGAAACGAACAAAAGGCTTAAATATCTCCTCTTTCATTGCATCAGGAATGATTACCCCGTCGTTCACCGTGCAGATACGGAATGAATTTCCTCCGTCCTTATCCGGCACTTCCAGCGATATATGCACGTAACTTTCCGCATATTTCACCCCGTTGTTCAGCAAATTGCTGATGATTTTCGTAAATGCTTCCTGATTAACATGGGCATAAAAGTCCTTTTCCGGCATCTGCAAGGTGAAATCCAACCCTTTCTGCTTGGCAAGGGAAGTGAAGCGCACATGCGTTTCTTTCAGTACTTCCGTTATATTACACTTCGCAAAGTTCAGTCGGAATCCCTGTCTCTCCGTCTTGCGGAAATCAAGCAACTGATTGGTCAGGTTCAACAACCGTTCCGTATTCTGCTTCATGACGTTCAAGTCCTCGCGGGTTTCCGTATCCACCTGTTTCTTTAGTATGATATTTTCCAACGGACCTTTAATCAATGTCAACGGAGTACGTATCTCATGGGCCACATTCGTAAAAAAGTCAATCTTCGCATTATATACTTCGCGTTCCTTTTCCTGTTCGAATATCTCCATTTGCCGACGATGCTTCCTATTACTACGTCTCTTGAAATACATAACCACATACAAGGAACAACCTATAATCAACAATACATACACAATATAAGCCCAGACGGAAAGATAGAAAGGCGGAAGAATATGTACTTTCAAGGTTATTCCTTCTTCATTCCATACCCCGTCACTATTGGAAACCTTCACCCGGAAAGTGTAATCGCCATACCGCAGGTTGGAGTAAGTGACAATAGGGCTCTCGCCTACTGTCAGCCAGTCTGCGTCAAAGCCGTCTAGCTTATACATTATCTTGCTCATTCTTGGAGCCTGGAAATCCAGTGCCGCCACACGGAAAGAGAAAGAGTTCTGATTGGATTGAAGTACAAGTTCGTCGGAAAAGGTGATGCTCTTCTCCAACGGAGAACCCGGTTCGCCTACATACACTTCTTTGCCAAAGAGCAGAAAATCTGTAATCACGATAGACGGAAGCGACTTGTTCTCTGAAAAGTTCTTGGGATTGAAAGCCACAAAACCGTCGATACTTCCCAGATAGATTGTACCGTCTTCCGTTTCAAAACTTGAACGATAATTGAACTGGTCGCCCAGCAAACCGTTGGAAGTGGTATATACTTTCATAGCTCCGGTGGTAGGCTGGAAACATACCAAGCCATTATTAGTTGTCAGCCAGAAAAGTCCGTCCTTGTCTTCTACAATCTGATAAACGACGTCGTTTGGCAATCCGTCCGCCAGATTATAACTGGTGAAGGTTTCCGTCTCCGGATGGAACAAACAGAAACCGCCGCCCTGTGTCGTGAGCCAAACCTGCCGGTGGGAATCCTCGAAGATACTCACTACCTTGTCGTAAGGAAGGCTTTTTGGGTTGCTTTCATCATGCAGGTAATTCTTCCATTTCTTCTCACTCACATTATAACAGTAAGCACCGTTTGCATAAGTTGCCAGCCAGAGGTTTCCGCCGGAGTCTTCTTTGATATCATATACAAACCGGCCGTTCAGTTCCGGAATCCGGTCAAAATCGTCAGACTGCTTATCATAACGCAGCAGGCCGAATAATGTGCCCAAATAAATATCTCCCGTCGTTGTCCGGCAAATAGAGAAAACACTATTATCTATCAAAGAACGCGGTGAATCTGTTTTCCGGTATGTTTTCACAATAGCTCCCGTGCGTGTGTCTACCACTTTCACCCCTTTCGAGAAAGTTCCCACCCAAAGATGGTCGCCAATCAGGCACAATCCGTGCACGTTCGTAAAGGCATTGCTCGGCGTGAAGAAAGAGAAAGTCTTGGTCTTCGGGTTAAAGCAGTTTAGGCCGCCGTCTTCCGTGCCAATCCACAAGATTCCCTGATTATCCTGGCAGAATTCACGTACCCGCTTTCCATGCAGCCCGTTTTCTGTCCCTTTCGGATAATATTTCTCAAAATTCGTATAGAAACGGGGGTAATAGTTTACGCCGCCAAAATAAGAACCAATCCAGATGCCACCTTCACGATCTTTGCACAGCGAATAAATAGCATTATCGGACAAGGAGTAAGGGTCATTGATTGAACTGCGCAAGTGAACAAATTTCCCCAGCCGGAGATTATAAATATAAAGTCCTGACTCTGCGCCAATCCACAGCTCATTGTCGGAAGCCACCAGCAGTTCACGACAAAATACAGATTCTCCATTCTCATCTGCCAAGAGCAAATCATGCAATTTGTTTGAGGTTAGGTTCAGTTCCTTCACTCCACCTTTCAAAGAGCCGACATACAGGCAGTTGTATGCCCCTTTCACGAGACTTATTACTACATCGTTCGCATAGGTTTCTTTATTATCTACCGGAGAGATATATGGATGGAGCGTTTTCAGACGGTCTTTCGAATAGAAAAGACCATCACCGTAACAGCCTATCCAAAGGGTTCCGCTATTATCAAAGGCGAAAGTCTGCACATTAGTGGTAAGAAAAGAGAAATTCTCTAACGTATAGTTCCGAAGTTTCTCTTTTTCCAGTTCATAGCAGAAGAGGCCTTGAGATTCTACCGCCACCCAGACACACCCTTGATTGTCGCCGGAGATTGCAGTCACGGTATGTTCTATTTTCGTATTTTCCGCACTCAGTCCGGTGAAATGCTCGAAGAAGTCCTTTTCCGGATAATAAATATAAAGCCCCACATCCGTGCCTACCCAGATATTTCCTTTCTCGTCTTCATAAAGCGCTGTGATAAAATTGTTGCCGATACTTCGTTGGCTACGGTCATCGTGCTTGAATTTGCGGAACGACAAACCGTCATATCTGTTTAGCCCGTCTTTCGTACCGAACCACATAAATCCTTGCTTATCCTGCAAAATCGTATTGACTGTATTTTGGGATAACCCGTTCTGCACGCTCAGGTTTTTGAAATAATAATGCTCGTCCGCCACTTGTGCATGGCAGCTTATCTGGTAGCAAATAAAACAGAGTAAAAGTATCAGTGCTTTTTTCATAACATACGTGTTTTCTATCTTCCCGTTTGAGTTACCAAATGTAGGCAAAATAACAACGGGAAGATGATAAATACGTCCCAATGAATGAAAAAATCGTCTTATTTCTCTATTCTGATACGGGCATCGACAGCTACAACAGCCTTCTCTGTAGCCAGAAGCGGGTTTATATCCATTTCTTTGATTTCTGTCGCAAATCGGAGCAAGGTAGAAAGACGGACTATAATTTCCGCGAATTTATCCTCATTCACTCCTTTCTGTCCGCGTGTCCCCTGGATTATCTTATAGGCGCGCAAAGAATGAATCATCGAATAAGCCTCTTCGTAAGAAAGAGGAGCCAAACCGGAAGAAACGTCTTTCAATACTTCCACAAAGATACCTCCCAAACCACAAAGCACTACATGTCCGAACTTCTCTTCATACTTCGCACCAATAAAGAGTTCCGTACCTCTTAGCATAGGTTGCACCATGATTGCCTTCGCGTCAGCAATCTGCATCATACGTTCAAATTCCAAAGCCAGATGTTGCTCGCTTTTGATGTTCAATACTACTCCGCCAACATCCGATTTATGTACGGGGCCAACGACCTTTGCCACTACCGGGAAACCACATCGGCGGGCGAAAGCGACTACTTCTTCCTTGTTATCCGAAACGAATTCATCTACAAGAGAAATGCCGGCTGCATGAAGCAAAGCCTGTACCTGGTGGGGTTCGATATATCCATCTTGAGGGATAGAATCAATAATGCGGCGAATTCTCGGAACGTCTACTCCGAACAGTTCTATTTCCGGAACTGCCGGTTTAGGGGCATTAACGATACGTGAAAGGGCTGTACCCAATGTCACTTCATCTGCAAAATTCACGTGTCCTTTCGCCAGAAATGCCGCAACTTCCGCTCCGGCCGTATTGATGGAAGGCAGGATCGGGAAAATCGGTTTGCTGCAAACCTGCATCTTCTCATGTAGGACGTCATACATCTCGAACATGGTGACCAACCCCGGTGTTCCGAAGATAGCCATCATGGCATCTATATTTTCAAATTTCTCTTCGCAGTAATCTATGCAGAGGCGCAGATGTTCAGGAGTTCCCGTAGCGAGAATATCAATCGGGTTTCCAACGGCAGCACCGGGGAAGAGTTGCGATTTCAGTTCTTCCGCCAGTTCACCTTCGAGTTTCGGCACATTCAATCCGCCTTTGCTTAGTGCATCTGTCAGCATCACTCCCGGTCCTCCGGCATGAGTGATAATGGCAAAATTCTTTCCTCTCAATTCAGGCAGAGTAAATACACAGCCAACGGTGGTCAGTTCTTCACGGGAGAAACAACGCACAATCCCCGCTTTACGGAACAAAGCCTCGACAGCAGAATCGGAACTGGCAATAGCTCCCGTATGTGACGAAGCCGCGCGACTTCCGCTCTCCGAACTTCCTGCCTTTATCGCCGCAATTTTACATCCTTTCCTTATCAAGGAAGAAGCATGAAACAATAATCTGTCCGGATTCTGGATACTTTCTATATAGAGTAGTTTGATATGGGAGTCTTTTTCAGGGTCGAAGTTCTCATCCATAAACTGCAACACATCTTCCACACCAATCTGTTTGGCATTTCCCACCGACCAGACGGAATTGAACTGCAAGCCTTTGGTCACGGCACTTTCAAGGATAAATACTGCCGTAGCACCGGAACTGGAGATTAAGTCCACTCCTTTCAGATTCAGATTAGGAATAGGCTGGCTGAACACACTGTGATGCCAGGTGTTCATCAAACCGATGCAATTAGGGCCAATCAGTGAAGCGCCGTACTTATTGACTGTTTCCAATATTTGTTCTTCCAGTAATGCTCCCTCATGAGTTTCCTCGCCAAATCCGGCAGATAGTATGATAAACGCACGAGTTTGCTTTGTACTAGCCAATGTTTCCACAATACCGGGACACATCACGGCAGGCACAGCCAATACCGCCAAGTCCGTATCAGGCAGGTCTTTCACGTCCGCAAAGGCAGGCACTCCCTGCACTTCCTTCTCTTTCGGGTTCACCGCCCGAAGTTCTCCCTGATAACCTCCGTTTATCAAATTCTTCAATATTGCGCCACCCGGCTTATGTACATTATTCGATGCCCCTACTACAACAATGCTTTCAGGACGAAGCAACTGGGTTGTTATCATATCATACTCTTGTTTTCGTTTAACTTAGGTACAAATATATTCTTTCTTATGAGAAAAAAGAAAGAAAAAGGGGAGAAATATAGAAGGAAATAGATGATGAAAGAGGAAATAACAAGGAAGGCATGTGGTTTATGCTGACTTATTGATTAATTAAAGAATTACTTTGATGCAAATTGATGATTAGTCAACTTTAATCAGGGCAATATAGGTTTTTTAGGGACTATTTCTAATGTAATTACTCTGCTTTTTCCTTCGATAAAATATAATCATCTAAACGTCCGGCCAAAATTCCTTTTTCCAAATCTCCTATTGTTAAAGTCTTTTTTTCTTTATGTCTATTAAGCCATTTGTATATAGAGTAAAAATAAACTTCTTTCGTAAAATACTTGGAAAAATTGAAATTCGAAATATCAACAGAGAATCGATCGCTATAGTCACATAGAAACTCTTCTGCATCATCACCATATATGTACAAGTCTTCTTCTAATCTGGTAGAAGTATTAAGTTTCTCTCTATTCTTTATCCAAGAATAATTGAGGATAAAATCTATTAAGTCTTTATTATTCATTATACATTCCAATTGTTGTTAACAAGAGTTCGATATAAATCAATAAATATATCATTGGAAAATAGGAACATAGCGATAAAAGTATTAAATTTATGGTGACAAATTATAACATTTAAACGATTACAGCTATGTTCCTAATATTCAAAAGGATAAATTTAATACTTATATCGAACTGACGTTATATTAGCGTAAGACAATATTTATCATGGAACCCATTTCAAGGGCTCACTACTCAATAACTCATATGCTTTATCATTGATAAAAATAGAATCTGAATTTCCTTTCTTTATAATTATGTCATTTTCCACTGTGTTTCTATATACATATTCAGAAACTAAAAATATCAACATACTCTTTTCTGAATCAAATTCATAATACTGATAAAAAACTCCTTCTCCCCATTCCGGAATAAGCGTATTTGAGTCTAACATAATAGTTAACGAATAAGGTAGATTAGAATTTTCAATAAAAGTCTTACTTTTTACTTTTCCAGAAAATAAACATGATTTAAAGAACAGCTTTCTATCAATAAATGTATTCTCCCAGTCAGTTCTAATTCGCATCAAATCCTCATTCAGTTTTATTATAAACAATAAAGTACAACATAATAAAATACCACTTATAATAATTAATATTCGATTTCTATTTTTCATCTTCAATTTTTTTGTTAATTTTTGATTGGGTATCTTCTAAATTCTTTTTTATTTCTTTAAAATTTTCATTTGGCTTAGGATTCAATCCCATAGAAAGACTAACTCCTGTACCTTTTTTAATAACAGTTTTAACTGCATCGGCACAATTGTTAGTTATTGCGTTATACTTGATATCACCATTCTCAAAACTCTTTTTTAAATTCTTAGCATTTTCAAAAATAGACTTATCCATCTTAGAAGATGTTTTAAGTACAACATTATCAGTATATAAACTATTATTTTTATCGCTTTTAGCTACTTCTATAGCTTTGTCCATGGTCGCCTCCGTCCCTTCGAAAGAAATTTTCATCAAAGTCATCCCTCCAGCAGCTCCTGAAGATATCCCACTGGCAGTTGCAGCTTGACCATCGGTATTTCCGACTGTCATATAAAAATAATTTCCATCCTTGTCTTGTATAACTGCCGCCATATGTCCATATCCACCAGCCACATCTTTTGCTATAAGTATAACTACATCCTTCCCATCCGGATCAATCAAGTTCACTGGATTATTCAAGCAATAAGCATACGGACTCCATCCATGATATTTCTCTCCCAACGGATCTATCGTCATAAACCGTCCTAACACTGTATCATAATGCCTTACCCCATAATCATACCAATCCAATCCGCCCTTTCTATCCAGTTCCTTGCCGTTATGCTTATAAGGCTGAACAGAACCAACAGATGAAGCCATCAGCCCACCGAAAGGATAATAATCGTTTCTTTCTTCTATCTTTCCATCTTCGTCTACAACCACACGATTGTTTCCTTGATGGTCTCGGAAAATCCCGTTAGCCATATTGCAGACTAACGGGATAATAATCCTCAGACTCGATCTTCCGCATAACATATGCGAAAGGACGGGTGTCAAGAATACAACAGACGCATTAGCGGACTAAATTCATATATCAATTTAGCAATAGAATAAAATAAAACAAACAAAATAACAGTCATTACCAAAATAAAACAGATATATTTAAGTGTAAGTCGAAAGGCTGCATCTGATTCTTTATTGCACGCAACAACTTTAGTTTGCATTACTAAATCACCAAGCCTTTTTCCAGAGTTACAAAAAAACAAGATTATTTCTATAGGCCACAAAATATAGAACATATTTCGTAATATCAATCTTATATTGGAAGGAACTGAGTCACTCTTCTCTGAAAGAATACACAATCCTGTCCTTTGTTTTCCAATACTTCTTCCACCATTCACGTCTTTACAAAACAGAAAGCTATAGATTAGAGCTAAAGCAAAACTCATCCAAAGCATACTATTATTAAACCAAACACTTATTAGAAAAACAGAAAAACTCATTATAAATAAAACAATAATATCTATAACGAAAGCTTCAATCCTTTTATTCATTATATTCATAACAACTGACTTTTTATATAATACACATATTTGACATTATCAATCTCTCCACCATTTTCTTATTTTGAGCACTATTCTACATAATATCAAACCGGCGATCCCAGAGAAAAAACATCCAATACCATTTTCCCAATCTCCAATAAACATTAACGCAAATGCGTAAATAATAAGAAAGATTCCAATGACAATAAAAAGAGGTACAAATCTGTTAAACATGTTAATGATTTATTTTAATTACTTGTCGAATAATAAATTACCTAATGCATCCCATAATTGGTTCAGATCGATACTAAATTCAATCCCAATTATACCCTTTGCTTTTACACTCAAATCTACAGTTTTTGTTGCTGATGTTTTTTGTGTTTTACCTACCTTACGATAATTCTGATCAATAGGAGTAGTTTCTGTATTGCTATCCGACCCGGTAAATTTAAACAATTATACTCAATATCAGTAATCTTTTTGTCTAAAATTGCGGTGGAAAAACATACCCTGATATAAATTGGTGATTAGCCAACTTTAATCAGGGTAATGCATTTAGAATTTAGCTTCAATGTAGCGACAAATTAGAAAATACGATACAGGAATAAATGTAAAAAAAATATTAGTACCCATTTTATAATTATCCGTTTTAGAACAGAATATTGTTTATACTTTTTATCTATTTCCAGCAATTTCTTAGAGGTAATCCAGTAGTATTTGATAATACATAGAATTGTGACTACAAATCCTGTCCATAATCCAACTTTGGCGCTTTCGTATTTCATGACATTTACACTAAGAGACACTTCATTTTGTATCAAATGTATTGCATAAATGGGGTCAGTCCGAAAACCCTGTGGGCATAATATTTTGAAAAATTCCAATATTGCAATGTAAGAATACAGATTCTTTTAAGGCATTATAAATTAAGTATGTCAGACAACCGCTTGATTGGGTACCAGTATTATAACTCATCGTTTACGCTTAATCACCCACAGGTTTTTAGGACTGATCCAATATAATCTCTGTGGGTACTAAGATCTTTATTCAGTTTTTACAAACCTATATTCATCCAAATTATCCGGGTCACCAATATACTGAAAGAAGTACCACGGTGATCTATTTTTTAATAAACCTTGCCCCGATACTATAAATGGCTCATAAATACATAAACTATCTTGCCTTATGACTATATTATATTCATCATGCCCAAGATCATCCTGTGCTCTTATATACCATTTGCCATCAAAACTGGCAAATGACTCCTCTGAATAATCATTTAGCCTAGCCATATCCAACATTTTAACAAGACATGTGCTATCCTCATTCAAGACAATTAACCCTCCGTCTTTAGAGGTCCACGTACCAACAAAATCAGCCTTTACAGGTTTATCCATCGCACATCCAATAAAAGTTATTACGGTAAGCATAAAGCCTATAATCCGTGAAAAAATAAATTCACTCATACTAAAATTTTAAAGTTTCTATCCATTGAAAAGTTTGTGTAGTCTCTGGCATTGGTCCAGATTCGAAGAATTTATTTACTCGATTCCCTATATTATTTTTCCCAAAATCAGTATATCCAAGAACCGGCGGTCTTGTTCCAGACTCTATTGTAGAGCTATTAGATACAACAAACTTCACCACAACAATCCCTGTACTTCTATATAATGAAATCAAATGCCACTTCAATCTATAAGCTCCTAAATATGTCACAGCTAAGTTAACTGTTGTTCCTAACGTCATCAAAATAGAGTAATCTTTTAATGCATTTAGAATTTGGCTTCAATATAGCGACAAATTAGAAAAAACGATACAGGAATGATACCGTCTTCATCGGCAACCACACGATTGTTGCCCTGATAATCCTGAATGAAGTAATGATACTTATTATCGTTCAAAGAAACATAGCCAGTCTCAGTCAACAACAATTTGGCAACACCATTTTCATAGAACACATTGCCGCAATAGTCCGTAACGGTCGTATCGTTTCCTATCACGTGCGTGGTGCGGAGCTTTGCTCCGTCCGCAGCATACAAGAAAGAAATGCTATTCCCGTTTTCGAACTCGATTCGACTCGGTAAATTTAAACAATTATATTGAATATCAGTAATCTTATTATTTAAATCTTTTGTCTGATTACCATTCGTAGCATATTAGAGAATATAAAATACCCTGACACAAATGGACTATTTTCTCAGTCAACTTATATCAGGGTAAGACACAAACAGGGAGTAGATAAAATCTTACTTTTTAAAACCGAAAAATTAATTTCCTCCCACTACCAAATCTTCAATATACCAACAAAAGAAATTATTATCAGGGGCAAAAAGACGAAAAGAATCTCTTTCTCCCTCCGGACACATCCTCGAGTCTACAATTACCATTCCTGGAATACGATCAATTCTGTAATAAAAAGTAGAATCCAGTACACGTTTATTTCCAAATAATATGGAATCTAAAGATATGGCACGGATTCTGATTTTCAAACTGTCTCTATTCTTTTTCTCAATGTCAGCAAGATGCATGCCTCTTGCGGCATCCATCATGTTAGTCATTGTACTTTCTACACAATTGGTGTAATAAGTATCACTAAATAATAGTGTATCATTTACCCACAATTTAATGTAATCTTCACCATTACGATCATTTGGCTTTCTATTTACAAAATTTACATAAATAGAAAATACATCTTTTCCTTCATGTGTACAGCATGATAATAGTAATAGCACAGTAATAAAAATCAGAATCTTTTTCATCCCCTCAATTGTTTTTTACCCCACCAATTTCTTCGTAAAGGAGAACCTTGGTGCAGGCGTTTATGAATATAATTATCTCTAATCATTCTTATCTGATCATGATTTAGCTGAGTAGCATTGTTGTAATCACCTTTAAATAGCCAAACATAATAAGCCTGCATCATTAAATTATTCCTATCTCGTGGATCATCATTCAGATGCCCTAGCCCCCCGGTATGTCCCAATTCATGCGCAACGGTTCTACCATTTCTACCTTGTTGCATCTCTGCTATAAGATCAGTTCCTAACCGGATACCTAATCCGGATAGATAAGAATCCGCAGCTATCTTATTTTCTTTCAATCCGGTGTTTCTAAAATCTCGCTGATTCACAATCTGAAGAATATGGTCTGAATCATTAATTTCGTCTACAGAATTCACCACTCTCAATTTGAAGTCCATTTTAGAAACAAAATCATTATCATTTATACTGTATATACTATTTATCTGTTCTGTTATGTTGGTCGCCAGTTTTTGCATATCAACGTTCCGCATATTGGAATTGTTATACAGCACAGCATTCACAGTTATATGATATTCTATTTTTTTAGTTTCTTCATTGTAGTGTGTTTGAACACGCCAATCTGCACCATCGGGATCAATTCTACCAATAGGTTCATTGCCACAATAATTATACGGACTTAACGAATAATATTTCTCTGCCATCGGATCCACCACATGCCATCTACCCAATACTGCATCATAATGCCTTGCCCCATAATCATACCAATCCAAACCACCTTTCCTATCCAGTTCCTTGCCGTTATACTTATAAGGCTGAACAGAATCGGAAGATGAAGCCATCAGCCCACCGAAAGGATAATAATCGTTTCTTTCCTCTACCTTTCCATCTTCGTCTACAACCACACAATTGTTTCCTTGATGGTCTTGGATAAAGTAATGATACTTATTATTATTCAGCGAAACATAACCATATCCGGTCAAATTTCTCCGGAACTCCATTTTCATAGACCACATTGCCGCAATAATCTGTAATAATAGTATCACTTCCGGTCATGTGCGTTGTACGAAGTTTCACTCCGTTGGCATCATAAAGATAAGAGATACTGTTTCCATCCTCAAATTCTATCCGACCCGGTAAATTTAAACAATTATACTCAATATCAGTAATCTTTTTGTCTAAAATTGCGGTGAAAAAACATACCCTGATATAAATTGGTGATTAGTCAACTTTAATCAGGGCAATATAGTTTTTTTAGGGACTATTTCTAATGTAATTACTCTGCTTTTTCCTTCGATAAAATATAATCATCTAAACGTCCGGCCGAAATTCCTTTTTCCAAATCTCCTATTGTTAAAGTCTTTTTTTCTTTATGTCTATTAAGCCATTTGTAAATAGAATAAAAATAAACTTCTTTTGTGAAATACTTGGAAAAATTGAAATTCGAAATATCAACAGAGAATCGATCGCTATAGTCACATAGAAACTCTTCTGCATCATCACCATATATATACAAGTCTTCTTCTAATCTAGTAGAAGTATTAAGTTTTTCCCTATTCTTTATCCAAGAATAATTGAGGATAAAATCTATTAAGTCTTTATTATTCATTATACATTCCAATTGTTGTTACATTATTTCTAGCATTCTCAAAAAAAGAATCAGATGGACTGGTTATAAAATCTTTGATAATACTATATCCATCGTATATTGTAAAAGCTACGCCTAAAGGCATCAAGATTTTTCCTGCTACACGTCCTAACTGTCCTCCTAAAGAGGTTGCTTGGGGTAGTCATTTGACAGTAGAAGTGTTTCCTAAATATTTTCTGAAAATTAAAGAAGCTATAGATGTATTATTGGAAGCCTGTAAAACTCTTCGGCTTTTTGACCATATAGCTTTTGCCAATTTTGAATTTTTAGGTATAATAGGTGCTGTAGACACAGTTAGGACAGGTCCTCTTAGTTTTATTAATTTTTCCCAAGCATCTGCATTATCCTTAGAAGTGCTAGGATCAAGCTTAGGTGTAGTTTCCACCACACTATCTACTTGAGGTTTAGAAGGTGAATTATCATCCCCATTGCTATCTCTGCTACCCTTTCCTATCCCATACTCTTGCCACACGCTCTCCCACGAAACTTCATTCCCGTTTTCATCCTCATATCTTTCCTTGTCCCAGTTGTATGTGGACGCCATTCCGGTTGGATCTGTCCGATTGACAGGATTATTGAAGCAGTAATTGTATGGATTGACGTGTTCCCATGCTTCTGCCAAAGGATCCGGACCGATAAATCTTCCCAATAATGGGTCATACTTCCTCGCACCATAATCATACCAATCCAAACCACCTTTTCTATCCAATTCCTTTCCGTTATACTTATAAGGTTGAACAGAACCAACAGAAGAAGCCATCAGACCGCCGAACGGATAATACTCATTCACTTCCTCCACATTCCCATCTTGGCTTACAACCACACGGTTGTTTCCCTGATGGTCTTGAATGTAGTAGTGGTATTTCCCGTCATTCAACGATACATACCCATATTGTGTCAGTAATGTTAAAGGTACTCCATTTTCATAGACCACATTGCCGCAATAATCTGTAATAATAGTATCACTTCCGGTTATGTGTGTTGTACGAAGTTTCACTCCGTGTTGGCATCATAAAGATATGAAATGCTATTACCATCTTCAAACTGTATCCGACATGGCAAATTTAGAATATTATATTGAATATCGGTTATCTTTATTCAAATCTTTAAATAGGGATATTCAGTAAATGTTCCTCTTTCTAAAAAATTAAGAGAAAAGCTTTGCTTTACGTGAGCTTTTCTCTTGATTTTTTCGTTCAACTCTCCCAGTCTTCTATCTTTTTTGTAGAATATTATTTACATATTCTTGTTTTTTCCTTCCCACCCATGCATTATGTACATGTCTTTTTTAGGGGAAGTTAAAACCTCTCCTGTTTTTCCTCTTATTTTGATCCGATTATGCTGCCTTTCTTTTTTTCTTTTCGACCTTTTCTATCATACATAACGCATTGGCTGTATGTATCCCAAAGAAAATCCAAAATACTTCCGTTTTCCTGTTTCTAGCTTTTATCCTGGCCAGTGAGTAATGTTGTTTCTGCGTTCCAAAACTTCCTTCCAGGCGGGTAGCTCTTTCACGGCTGAGTTCCGACCGTAAGATTTTCCGAAGCGGCTCATCTTTGGCAGCTCTGCCCTTACGCTTAAAGGAAGTACTTATATGATATTTTGTACAAAATTTCCGGTTGGCATTATTGGCATAGATTGAATCCGCCGCAAGCGCCTTAACCCTAACCCCGGTCAGTTGTTGTTGCAGATGAATACAGTCTTTCAAACGTACTCCTTCGTTAAAAGCCTTAAAGGAGATATGTTCTATAAAGGAGATTCCGTCTATCTGTATATTGTTGACTTTGGCTCCGAATTCAACGGATTTGGTTTCCTTGCCTCTGATAATGGGGCGAAGGTAATGCCGGTCGATACTCACGATACGGTTGGACACTTTTTTGCCTGCAAATAAATTCTTCCCTTGCTCAAGGACCGTCTGTATGACCGAGAAACGTCTTTGGTAATCAGAGGATAATGTAAGCCTGTTCCTGTAGGATGAATGAAGCTGCTCCAGCTGGTCAAGTAACTTTTCCAATAACTGAAGTAACCTGCGTGTAATCATACGAGTCTGTGATTTCTTGCGTTTACGCAGTTTGCTATAAGCAAGATAGGCACGGCGTACATCAAGATACTTGTTACGGGGACGTTGTATATGCAAGGTCTGGCAATGTTTGCACAGATGACGATGAAGCCATACAATACCTTCCCATAAGAGTTTGGTATCAGTAGGAAAACGCAGATGACTTTCATAACAGGTGGCATCGGTCATACAGACATGAAGGTTCTCAAGATAAGGTTTCCAATGCTCGGCAAGAATGAGCTGGAGGGAGTCAACGTCAAGGCGATTCGCTAGTTCCTGACGAATTGCACTAACGATTTTAGGATTGGTTAGTGGATGAAGCGGATCAATCTGAACACCACAAAATAACTGGTAATGAATATTACCGTTTAAATGCTCAATCAGTTGTGCATCGGAAAAGTTGGTATAGGACTTCAAGACCATCAAGGCTATTTTACCTTCAGGAGAAAGATAACTTTTACGCCCCAAAGGAGAGGACTTCAAATGCATTTGTCGGGCCAGTTCCGAGAAAGGGAACAGAGAATGGAGTCGACCTAATTCACTCGTTGCAAAACTTTGACGATATTTTTTAAGCATATCGAACTCGGTAAAACCTAAACTAGGTTCGATTTCTGAGATTTTTTGTATCTTTACCATGTGTTTTTATTTTTAATTACCCCCGTTTTGGCCGTCAAACCGTTTTTTGGGGGGAATGCTTAAAGATACAAAAAAGGCAACTAACTCGCAATGAATTAGTTGCCTTAAATTTTATTATTTTAGGAATATCCCTAGGTACGCTGCATTCCGCCTGCAGTAAGCTTTGTCAACTGTCCCAACGAATTCTCTTCATCGTGACGGTAGACCAAGACAGGCTTTATTAAGACATTTTACAACCATTATAAAACAAGTTACCTTCAATATAATTAATCTTCGACCAATTTACATGAAGGTAAAACTCTTGACTCTAAATGGATTTTTTATTATACAAAGTTAAGAAATCGCCTAATTCCTTGGCAGTCTTCAATAAATCTCTTATACTCAAAAAAACATGAAATTCTAAGTTACTCCTAATATTTTCTATATCACTGATTCCTCCTTCTAAAGAAATTATTTCTGCATCCCTCCATGAAAGTTTTATTTGCCACGTTCCTTCTAAAGGAGCAAAGTATATGATTTTTATTTCTTTCCTCAGAAAAGATATCAAATTTTCTCTAAACCTATATAATTCATCAACAAAAGAATAAGTATCAGTAGACACTTTAAATGTTGCATTCTCAATACAGAGTCTATACTGGAAATAATTATAATCACTATCATCATTATATTTAAAATTGAAAAAACGAATAGCAAATGATCTATCGCTGTTTATAATACTTATATTACTCATACGATTTATTGCATTATGAAATTATTTATCTCATCTATCAATTCTGGTAGGAACGTTTGATCAAAATAATCATTTACAGTCAGATTATTTCTTGCACTCAATTCTCTAATCCAAAAACGTTGATAAATGCGTCCAGATTTTTCTCTCCTTAATTCTATCTTTATATCTTCATCGGATGAAGTAAATACAACAACAAGAATATTCTGTTCGAACAATTTAGCCAGATTTTCTTTAAAGTCAATTAACTCACTCAATTCTGTTTTTATTCTAATTGATGCTTCAAAAATTGATTTTGAAACTTTCACATCAAAAGATACAAGACCAGCTTCCTCAACACCAATTATATTTAAATCAGACCATTGCATTACAGGTTCTCTTTTCCAATTATAAAAAAACACTTCTTTCATACTGTTTATTGTTATATCTATGCATACAAATATAATATGTATTATAGACTACTAAATATTTTATTGTAAAATAATTGAGTTTGCTAAGAGCCTGTTTAAAAATGGTTGAAATGAAATTTTAAGAAGGTTTCTGTATCTGCCCAATAATATATCTTTATTTGAAGTGAGCAAACTTATAATAAAGATGTATCTGACAGATTTAACGGAAACCGAGTGGCAATATATAACAAAAATGCTGAACCTGCAAACAAGAAAGCGAAAATATGATTTGGAATGCCATATTTTATTCTGTAAAAACGGGGTGTCAGTGGCGTATGCTTCCCAAAGAGTTCCCCAAATGGGAATCAGTTTATTACTATTATCGGAAATAGGCTTCTCTTGATGTTTTCGATTTGCTTCTTGACAGATTACGTAGTCATGTCCGGGTAGAGTGGAGTCAAAACATGAAACCCAGTGTAGGCATAATAGATAGCCAAAGCGTTAAATGAGGCAATAACCAGCCTCTGAACGGAGTTGATGGCAATAAAAAAGTGAAAGGCGTCAAACGCCATATTGTTGTAGACAAAAATAGCTTCCTTGTTGCAGTGATGGTTACAGTAGCCAATATTCATGACAGTAAGGCTGCTTATCCGCTAATGAGAGTATTGAAAGAACTTTGTTCGGGAATAAAAGTCATATTGGCAGGCGGAGGATATAGGGGAGAGATTATTGAGAACATCAAAAATAAATTCGGTTATGTAATTTAGGTGGTTATTAGCGCATACAAAGAACTGGGATTCAAACCTATTCACAAAAGATGGATTGTGGAAAGAACGTTTTCATGGATGGAAAATGACAGGAGACTATGCAGAAACTATGAACTAACATTCGATTCGGCAGAGGAAATGGGGGGCAAAATTTCAGAGATAAAATTATTATTGAAATGCTCCCCAAAATCCTAAATGGCAGGAATCATTCAGATATATATATACAGAATCTATTCTATCATTTATATTATAATGACAATATATTCGCAGACTGTCATTTGTTTTATTAAACAAAGATATATATGCTATTTTATGACAACTACTAAAGCATATCAACAATCCAATTATATAAGCCAGTTTACGCATAATATTTACAATTAGAAATTAAGTATCTCCAATTTATTCGCTCCAATTCTTTTCATGCAAATCTGTTGACGAAAATAACACAAGAATATCCTCTCTCGTCACTGATATACAACAAACAAATATTGACTCTTTATCTTTAACGATCATGACAATTTATCATCTGTTTAAAATTATCAGCAAAATCTAAATAAGATTTTAATCCATTATTAATTTCATAAAGTCTATCACCCTCCTCTAACAATCGCCCCAAAGTATCTGCTTCAGAATCTTCTAAATGAGAAGCAGCAGAGAACTTTTTAATGAATTCATTTATGCATTCTAATGCGCGCTCACTATTGCCCCGTAAATAATGAAGTATTGGTAGTACAAACTCTCGTGCTCCCCCATATTTCCCTATTTCCATGCCGTAAACCACCTCATCTCTATCCACTAGCTTTTCCATATAAGGAATTCCATATTCTATAATAGCATCAACCATCGCATTAACCTTTTCGGCTATATTATCTTCACTCAACATAAATTTCCATTCTATATAATCTCTTGCAGGCATTAAATAGCCAATAGGCGAACACAGCATAGCACCCACATAATCAGGATATTTAGACACCCCTAAATTTCTTAATTGCATCTCTAGTTCTGATACATCTTTGTATACGATTCCAGGACTCGGGCTCAAATAAAGAGCGTGTTTTTCTCCATGCGTAGCAATACTAAATCCTATGTTCTGAATTGTTTTCTCATCAGCCATTCGCACAAAATAATTATATCCTTTTTTCTTAAAACCATACTTATCCAATCGTTCAGAAAGTATTGTCATTATTCTTTTCATTTGTTCTTTCATTCTCTATTTTTGTATTTAAAACGTCTTAATTACAAATATAGTCTATATCTTTGAATGCGTACCAAAATTCATGAAAATTCCTTCATAAACTCCGATACGCATATTATATAAATTAAAAATAATGCTTTATAACAATTATATAATTACCAGAATATGGTTTTCCTATAATATTTTTAAATTGAGGAACATTCAATGCATTATTCCCAACCGGTATAAATCGTGGATTATTTTGGATTAATTTAGGCAAATTAATCGTTTGGTTAGGAGTAAATCCCGCACCAAGGCCATTTTTGACTTCAAATAAATGCAAATTGCCATTTAGTTCACCTACAAAATCAAATCTATTACGTATCATAACTGTTTTACCATTAGAAAGAGTATGAGGCAATTCCACACTAACTTCTCGTGAATAAACACTTCCTCCATTATCTACAAATTCTTTCATCGCTGCTTTCACTCCCAACTCTCCTTTGTCATAAGGAGTCGTTATTTTATGATTTAGCAATGGATCACTTGACATTGGCGTAGCATCCTCTATTGAGAAACAAAGTGCCCCAGGATGTTCAACCGTATTTATTGGTGTATTCTTTATCGAGAACGCATTCCTTCCCGGAGCGATATTCTGTCCAGTCCAAAAGTTCTGCCCTTTAATAAAAGACATACCACCACCAATCAATCCACCTGTCACACTACCTGCGATAGAACCATAAAGTGCACCATTAAGACCATTGGAAAAAGCATCAGAGATATTTCCTCCATCTACTAACGTATTACCGAAGCCAAGCGTGAAACCCGATGTCGCACCACCTACAAAACCACCGATAGCACCACCTATAAATCCTGCACCACCGGCTATCCCACCGGTAACAGCACCAATAGCACCGGCAGCAGCACCAACTCCGAAATACCCTAAACCCTGCCAAACATTATCTATATTTTTCCAATGGGTTGCCACATTGATTGCACCGCCAATAACAGCAGCACCTATTACAAACCAAATAAACTCCCCATTCTCATCCACATAACACAGCGGACTATTCATACAATAGCTATAACGATTGAAAGCCTGCGTATAATCAAGCATCTGCACATATGGGTCAGGACTGAGGAAACGCCCCAATACGGGATCATACAAACGGGCATTCATATTTATCAGCCCGAACAGAGGCAAATGTTCATGTCCGGTAAAACCTCTGCCCAACATCAAACTCGGAGCACTCTCATTTGTATATGCCTCATGAGTCAAAGGACTACGCCTACAGCCCCAGGCGTCAAAGCTGTTTTCCTCCACCACATTTCCTTGCATATCCGATATTTGCAGAATACTACCCAAGTAATCACGGTGAATGAAATAAACAGAGGTACGACCGCTTTGCTTTACCAGTACAGCAGGGGCATCGTAATAATCACCACCTAAGTATAATCTTTCCTGCGTACCCGTACTGTCAATATCCAATTCATAATTACCACCCCAATAATAGCGTGCCAGCAGTGTCGAATCATTCACAGAATACTGCATACATATACGGTCGTGATTGGCATTATACGTCAACACAGCTTTCTTTCCATCCTGCGTGATAACAGAAAGACGCTCACCGGCAGTATAGGTGATGTCAAGTTCAGACTTCACCGGATTGTCTTCAACAGGAGCCAAACCCGTCACGGCATAAGGATAGTTCGGATTGGTATAAACCGTTGTCAAGTCAGGTGTAATTTGCTTCACGACACGTTGTAGCCATCACTCATACATGGTGAACTTTTCCGTGTCATTAAGAGCATCCTGCACAGTCCTTATTCTTTGAAAGTTCCTTATAAAACAAAAAGCAGGAAGAAAACAAGCCCTGTTCTCTTCCTGCCATCTTATCCTAAACAAAAGATTTTATTCCCGTTTACTCAATATTTCCACGACTAAATCTATGGGCAATAGCATCTTACTCCAGCATGAGACTGCAGCGTCATAACCACCGCTCTCCGCTTTTTGTGCGGTGTCAAAGATATACAGTCCACTCCCCCCCACAGTTGTGCCTTTACGTTCGGGAGAACGTGTACTATCAAAATAACCCACCTTATTACCTACTTTTAAAAAGGCAACTTTCTTCCCCACAAGATCAAATTCTTCTGGGTTGATTTTAAAGATAAAATTAAGATATTTCCCTTCATATTCGTTGAGTATCGCAGATTCATCCACCCCCATTTTGTCTATATTATCCAATATATCTTCCGGGATTTCCTGAAGATTATGGACTTGCAGTTCATACATTTCTCCATTCATGCTATCTCTATTTACAACGTATTTATGTATGCAGGAACATCCTAACATAAACATTGCAAAACATCCTAATATAAATAATCTTTTCATACTTTTATGGTATTTGGTAAATATATGGACTTGAATAAATTCCTATTTGTCTGATTAATAATTGAGCATTCAATAAGTGAGGGTGGAACATATATATGTTTGGAACTCCTGCAGCCCATAGCCCTCTCGAAGTATGCCCCACACAGCTGTTCAAAAGCAAATCCCACCGAGTAATACCAGATGCGTATTTACTCATAGCCGCCTTGCTAATATTATTCAATCTTATAGTCCAAGTGCCTTTCTCACCCAAATAAGTTGGCCATTTCGTATCTGCAACCTTTATAGAGTTACTCCAAGTTTCAGACAAACTACCAGAAACTTTTTCAACTTGATTATTAGGACCTACAGATATTAATGTATTCCCCTTTTCATCTGTTACAGCACTGTGCCCCCACCAATCATTTGGTTCTCCATTCACATCAACTCCTTTGGTTTTTGCAGAACTTACATCAATGTTTTGTCCATCTCCTTTGAAAAGTGAAATAGCATCACCCACATTCGCCAACGCTCCAAAACCATATCCCAAATTCTCATACCACTTATTCCCTTTCTTACCGAGATATCCAAAATCCCCATTCGTAAAGTCATAAGAGACTGCACCAAAGCTAATTGATATCGGTGTTTGCCCACCAGTATAAGCCCAAGTACCTACCGAGTTAACAAGTGAAGAACCAGCTATAGCCGCAGTGTTTGCCATTGGAATCCCCGAAGTCGCTATCGCTCCCCCTACACTACCTGAGACACCGCCTACAACAGCACCACCAAACATATATCCCCAAGTTTTACCGGAGTTCCAATCCCATTTTGCTGGGTTATATTGCCCTTTGTTAGCTATAACACCACCTGAATACATACCTACTGCTGCACCAATAATCACAGGAATAAACCAAAACTCTCCATTCCGATCCACATAACACAGCGGACTATTCATGCAATAACCATATCGGTTGTACGCCTGCGTAAAGTCTGGCATTTGTACATACGGGTCAGGACTCAAGAAGCGACCTAACACCGGATCATACAGCCGGGCATTCATATTAATCAATCCAAAGAACGACAGATGCTCGTGTCCTGTGTATCCGCGACCTAACAGTAACTCGGGCTCAGCGCCTGTCACAAAGACCGCCTGATTCGCAGGATTGCGTCTGCATCCCCAAGCATCAAAACTGTTTTCTTCCACTATGTTGCCCTGCGCATCCACTATTTGCAAAATACTGCCCAAATAGTCACGGTGAATGAAGTAAATGGAAACATTACTACCTTCTTTCACCAATACCGCAGGAGCATCATAATATCCGCCACCAAGGTACAACTTTTCTTTCGTTCTACCAACAGTTTCATCAACTTCATAATTACCACCCAAATAATAGCGTGACAACAGTGTCGAATCATTCACAGAATACTGCATACGTATACGGTCGTGATTGGCATTATACGTCAACACAGCTTTCTTTCCATCCTGCGTGATAACAGAAGGACGCTCACCGGCAGTATAGGTGATGTCAAGTTCAGACTTCACCAGATTGTCTTCAACAGGAGCCAAACCCGTCACGGCATAAGGGCGGTTCGGATTGGTATAAACCAGTTCCCCGGCATCACCCTTCCAACGAATATTACCATAATTATCATAAAGAACGGCATTATTACCGTAAGAACACAAACGATTCAATTCATCATAATCAAAATCCTCCGGCAGGTTTCTGGTTTCATCCGTACGATTTTCAAGATTGTTATTCGCCACATTGAAACGGTAGCTGTGGTCGAACACTATACCTCCATCCACACGGGTGATGCTGCGTCTTACAGGCAGTCCCCATTCATTAAACTCGTAGGTACGCTGCATTCCGCCTGCAGTAAGTTTTGTCAACTGTCCCAGCGAATTCTCTTCATCATGACGGTAGACCAGCGTTCCGTCTGCAAGACGGACTTCTGTCAGGAAACCGTTGCGGTAAGACAACTCTTCTGTGGTCAAAGCACCGTTTTGAGAGATATAAGCAATCGATTCAGGCAGTCCGTCGGTTGTATAACTGTAGGCTTTCTGCAACCATTTGCCATCCGGAGCTTCTTCACGCTGCGTTTGCAGTCTGCCATACTCATCGTAAGTATTATACAGAGCGCTGCCATTGCTTGACACCGCGGAAAGCAACAGGTTTTCCGTGTCGTCATAGGTATAAACCGTTGTCAAGTCAGGTGTTATTTGCTTCACGACACGTCCGTAGCGGTCGTATTCTTTCACTAATTCACGACCATCGGCATCAGTTTCTTTGCTGACATTGCCGGCTTTGTCATATCCCGTCCGCCGGATACCGGCACTGGGATCTTTAATGGCAATACGACGGCCATACTTGTCATAATAGAAACGGGTTTGTATATTTCCTGACATGATTGCCACCATCGGCTGCCCGTCGGGACGGTAATAATAAGCAATACTTCCCGCTTTAAATAGCCATAATACATTTTTGTTACAGGCTTACCTACTTCAGTAACGGTTACAACATACAGTCCCAGTTCTCCTCCGTTGTTCCACACAACAATCTATTCCTCTACTTTTCCATCACGATAGAGATTTTTCGCCAAGTCTCTCCAAGCAGTATACTCATCTCATACGAACGATACCCCTTTTATGAACGGTGCAACTCTGAAGCGAATCAATTGATGCATCGTGAAAAAATATCAGATAAAAATACCCTAATATAAATTGACATTCAATCAAATTATATCAGGGTAAAAGTAACAGTTCAGCGATTACAAGAAAGAGAAATGATTGGTAATCAATATATTGCTAAAATACAAGCAGCTGAGTTTAGCTATAAAAAGAATAATTTGATAAGATTTTTATTACAATCCATTTTATAAGTATTTGAAAATCAACAACAACGAATCACTGAACAGTTACAGGTAAAATATAGAATATTAAATTCTGTTTACTTGTTGATAGTTCTCCACAACAATAATATCTATGTCAGGAAAATGCAAAGCAGCCGCTTCAAGTACATATTTAACATCTTCCCAAACCAATCCACCTAGACCCGCACCGATTTTGGGCATAGCTATTGCTGTAATATTTTGTTTTGTTGCAGACTCAAGCATCTTCCAAACTGAAATTCTCAAAGCATCCAAAGTTGCTTTCGTTTTCCAATCTTTCTGTGTACCTAAATTATATACATATTCATCGTTTAATCTATATTCAAAAATATCTCCTAACATTAGTGTCCCGTAAAAGTGGATAAATAGTTCTTTGAAATAATTGAAATATAGTCTATTAGATACTACTTTTTAGGCGCGACGATTTGAAATCATACCTTTGAGGTCAATTAAGGTGACCTCAAATGAACCAAGATAAATATGTTTTCGCTCAGTTAGTAGAATTCTTGAACAATGATAAGTTCAGAAGACTTGTAGACAAGTATGATGGCAATCGTTATGTGAAACATTTCACTTGCTGGAGTCAGTTACTTGCAATGATGTTCGGTCAACTCAGTAATCGTGAAAGTCTTCGTGACTTGATTGTAGCTTTGGAAGCACATCAAGGAAAGCGTTATCATTTGGGATTGGGTCGTGAGCCCATTGCCAAAACTACGCTTGCATCTGCCAATCAGAATCGGGATTACAGAATCTTCGAAGATTTTGCTTTCTATATGATGAAGGAAGCATGTGAAAAACGATCGACTCACATCTTGGATATTCCAGGAAGGAAGTATGCGTTTGATTCCACTACAATTCCTTTATGTTTGGCTACATTCCCTTGGGCGAAGTTCCGTAAGAAAAAAGGTGGAGTTAAGGCTCATGTCCTTTATGACATAGAAGCACAACTTCCAGCCTTTTATACAGTAACTACAGCATCCAGGCATGATTCAACAGAAATGTCCGCAATTAATTATGAGCCAAATGCTTATTATATATTTGACAGAGCGTATGACTCGTTTAAAGAACTTTATCGGATTCATCTTACAGGTTCTTTCTTTGTAGTCAGAGCGAAGTCTAATCTGAAATGCAAGTTCTGTAAATGGAAGCGTAGAATGCCGAAAAATATCCTTTCAGATGCGGAAGTGAAACTGATAGGGTACACTTCTGGAAAGAAGTATCCTGAATCATTCAGAGTCATCCGTTTCTATGATGAAGAGGATGATCGTGAATTCACATTCCTGACGAATGCCAAACACATATCTGCACTTGATGTTGCCAATCTTTATAAGAAAAGATGGTTCGTGGAACTTTTCTTCAAATGGCTGAAACAACACCTTAAGATAAAAAGGTTCTGGGGTACTACCGAGAATGCGGTTCGAATACAGATTAGTGTTGCTATCATCACCTATTGTTTAGTAGCTATTGTACAATATGATATGCAACTGAATCGTTCAACTTATGAGGTCTTGCAGATTCTTAGCATCTCATTAACAGATAAAACGCCTTTACAAGAGCTGTTTAATAAGACTAATTTCAATGATGTCAAAGAACAATTTAATCCCCTTATTCCGGGATTATTTGATTAATTAATAACTCGTCCCGATTTTAACGGGACACTAGTGATCTCCTAATTTAAACGCTCCATCTTTACATAACTTTTTATACTGAAGATACATATTAGGATACTTACGTCTAAATTGCAATGCGATACCTTTTCCCATTGCACCAGCGCAATTACAACCATGTGCATAACAGTGTACATCAGGTAATGCGAAAATATCCCCATATTCTATATAGTTAATCATATTCTAAAAATTTAAGAGCCTGTTTAAAAATGGTTGAAATGAAATTTTAAGAAGGTTTCCGTATCTGCCCAATAATATCCTTATTTGAAGTGAGCAAACTTATAATAAAGATGTATCCGACAGATTTAATCGGGAATAAAAGTCATATTGGCAGACGGAGGATATAGGGGAGAGCTTATTGAGAACGTCAAAAGTAAATTCGGTTATGTAATTTAGGTGGTTATTAGCGCATACAAAGAACAGAGATTCAAACCTATTCACAAAAGATGGATTGTAGAAAGAACGTTTTCATGGATGGAAAATGACAGGAGACTATGCAGAAACTATGAACTAACATTCGATTCGGCAGAGGAAATGGGGGGGCAAAATTTCAGAGATAAAATTATTGAAGAAAGGGACTATCCATCTAATTGTGTAAATAGAAAACTACGGGATTTTTCTCATAGTTTTTTTATTTATGTATTAACTTTGTAAAAATCAGATTTTATGGACATTCCTAAAGAATTTTTAAGTAAAGAGTTTCTGTCCCAGTTTAAGACAGGCGAAGATGTGACTGCTTTCATGAAAGAGCTTCATACTCGTGTTTATGAACAAATGCTGGAAGCAGAGATGGATAACCATTTAGGTTATGAAAAACACTCCAATCAAGGCGATCATAGTGGCAACTCCCGCAATGGTAGTTATAGGAAGCAGATTCAAACCGAGATGGGTAAATCTGTTATTCAGGTTCCTCGTGATCGGAAAGGAGAATTTGAGCCTATTGTTGTTCCCAAGCATCAATCCCGCGGCTTATCAATCGAGCGTCTTGTCATCTCTCTTTATGCCAAAGGTATGAGCGTCGCTGATATTGAGTCGGAAATGCAGGAAATATACGGCATTAACCTTTCCACCTCCGCTATCTCCATTATCACCAATAAAGTTAGCCAGGCTGCAACAGAGTGGCAGAATCGTCCTTTGGACAGTTTATATATGATTGTCTGGATGGATGGTATCGTATTCAAAGTCAGAGAAAACGGCAAAGTGATCAACAAGACTGTTTACCTATGTGTAGGTCTGAATAAGGAAGGTTTGAAAGAAGTATTGGGTATGTGGATTGGCAAAAATGAGAGTGCCGCTTTCTGGATGGGCGTTTTAACGGATCTCAAAGCCCGTGGTGTAGAAGACATTCTGATTACAGTTACTGATAACCTGAATGGATTTACGGAAACCATCAAGAGTGTATTTCCTGCCTCTACTACTCAAATATGTGTGGTACACCAAATTAGAAACTCCTGTCGCTATGTCGTCTGGAAAGAAAAAAAGGAATTCACTGCCGATTTAAAGAACATCTATAATGCACCTACTAAAGAAGCAGCTGAGATGGAGTTGGATAACTTTGAGCAAAAATGGGGTGCTAAATATCCATATGCGATACGCTCATGGAGAAATAATTGGGAAGAACTGACCGTGTTCTTTGATTTCCCCGTCGAGATTAGAAAGATTATCTATACCACTAATCTTATTGAAAATCTAAATGGGAAAATTAGAAAGTACACCAAAAATAAGCTATCATTTCCAAATGATGATGCACTGAAAAAATCTGTCTATTTGGCCATTAACGAAATTGAAAAGAAATGGTACCAACCTATTTGGAATTGGGCATTGATATTTAACCAATTTATTACTATATTTGAAAACAGGATTCAAGTATAAAACCCGAATCCTGAAGTTTTCTATTTACACAAAATTGTGGACAGTGCCTGAAGAAAATTTAAACAGGCTCTTATATCTTTGTAATCGACAGACAATCACAATCAAACTAAAACAATATACAAAGTACAATTTCAAGAATAGCTATTTGTATAAATGCAAGATAATAATTTATCTTCAATGCTTATACAACAAGCCAAGTTTGGATAAATACTCAATGACTACATCCGCTGCCCCTTTCCTTTTCTTGTCTACAGAACGATAATGTTCAAGCAATTCAGGCGATTCTTTTAAAAATTCTTCCATATACTCAGAAGTAATACGCTCTACTTTATTGCTGTTAGATGATATAATATAACATGACTGACTTTCTAGCATATCCGCAGCAACAACAGCTCCCCCTACAAGACCAAAAAGCCCTCCTTGCACTACTTCACTTTTACCAACCGTCATAGAAACAAAACATATTTTTTCTTCTCCCAAACGAAATCCGAAAGCATAGCCGTTTCCCAATCTATATTTTCCATACTTCAAAGGGCGGCAATTCACCAAAAGAGTATCATTACAAATAACAAAACGTGCTTGTTTCTTCAACAATTTATCAATCTGACCATCTCCTGTCAGCAATTTGAAATCAGCCCCGCCACCCCAGAATTTATTTCCCAGCGACCTAGTTTCAATTTTCAATGAGTCTAAATACGACCATTTATTATCCATATAATCGGAGAAAGTAAATGTGTATTTTCCCTGAGCAAAAAGGTTACATACCCCCATTAACAACACCGACAACATTAAATACCATTTCTTTTTCATTTTATTATACCTCCATTACAAAGACTATTCAGACAATAGCGGAAAGATTATCCTAAACTTAATGCAGCTTGTAGTATCTTTACCATTGATTAACAAGTTATAAATATCCTCTTTTGTACGATAAACAACCATACTTTCATTAGTCTGGATTGTCACACTATCCATATAGCTTATAAACCGATCCGGTATTTTTTTCCAACTAATAAAAGGAGTCATATACTGTCTTAATAAAAAAGAATCATTAGGTTCCAAATATATAGTGTCCGCAAACAACATCTTACCATAATAGCATCGAACTGTTGTTACACTATTAGTCTTATTCAAAACGGAAATAAAAATTCCTTTATGACAACTCGTCATAAGAATAACCGTAAATACAACATAAAAAATATTTTTCATATAACATATTTCTTATATATTAGAGGAAACAAAAATAATGAATATATTTCCTCTACCAAAGTTCTCAGCATTAAAAGAACAAATAGATGGTAGCAAATTTGCATAATGACAAGGCATAATTGTACTACCATCTATTTTTTAATATAATTATCTTATAAAATGCTGGTCCTTTCTATCCATATCATTCTCATAATTTCTAGCGCCATTCTCTAGAGGAGATTTACCATGCCCATATTTAAGATATTCATACGTAATCTTTCCATAAAACTTAGCCCATCCACTCTCATTTTGCTGCAGAATATGTTTGTTCTCATGATATCTAGTACTTCTTTGCATTATGTCATCTACATCAGACCTCACATACATATTTCTTCCTATTGTAAGCCCTAATCCCATTCCTAGCAAGTCAGCTATTCCTCCACCTCTATACAATCCTTCTACACCATAAGATTTATTAACTTTATAAGGAGCACCAAACACCACATTCATAGCAATACTTCTACCAGCTCCACTAACAGCACCTCCTAAAGCACCCTGCCATATCCTGTCAACATCTTGTTGCATAACAGCATTTACCGTACCAGAGACAAGTCCAGTTGCAGTTCCTTTCAATGTATTATAACCAATCTCAGTCAAACCATTTATTAGTTTACCACTATTCATCCCTTTAAAAGAAGGTATTGCAGATCCAATAGCAGAACCACCTACGATGGCAAATAAATCACTCCAACTAGTATCGTATCCGAACAGAGTATTTGTCACTGCCGTATTAGCTATTCCACTAATCATGTTATAGCCTACAGTATTACCAAACGTACCCATAAAAGACATACTTCCCATAGCACCAAAAGCACCTCCCAAAGCACCACCTGCTGCACCGACACCTACAGACTTCCAAAAATTTCCACTATTCCAAGGTTGCCCACTTACCAAAGTAGCCAAAGAATAAGTAGCAGCAGAAGCCGCTGCTCCAATAACAGCTCCCCAACATGCACCATCTATTACCGCTCCTACCGGCCCAAGAATAAGACTAAAAAAGAACTCCCCATTCTCATCCACATAACACAGCGGACTGTTCATACAATAGCTATAACGATTGAAAGCCTGCGTATAATCAAGTATCTGCACATACGGGGCAGGACTGAGGAAACGCCCCAATACGGGATCATACAAACGGGCATTCATATTTATCAGCCCGAACAGAGGCAAATGTTCATGCCCGGTAAAACCTCTGCCCAACATCAAACCCAGAGCACTCTCATTTGTATATGCCTCATGAGTCAAAGGATTACGCCTACAGCCCCAGGCATCAAAGCTGTTTTCCTCCACCACATTTCCTTGCATATCCGATATTTGCAGAATACTACCCAAGTAATCACGGTGAATGAAATAAACAGAGGTACGACCGCTTTGCTTTACCAGTACAGCAGGGGCATCGTAATAATCACCACCTAAGTATAATCTTTCCTGCGTACCCGTACTGTCAATATCCAATTCATAATTACCACCCCAATAATAGCGTGCCAGCAGTGTCGAATCATTCACAGAATACTGCATACGTATACGGTCGTGATTGGCATTATACGTCAACACAGCTTTCTTTCCATCCTGCGTGATAATGGAAGGACGCTCACCGGCAGTATAGGTGATGTCAAGTTCAGACTTCACCGGATTGTCTTCAACAGGAGCCAAACCCGTCACGGCATAAGGATAGTTCGGATTGGTATAAATCGTTGTCAAGTCAGGTGTAATTTGCTTCACGACACGTTGTAGCCATCACTCATACATGGTGAACTTTTCCGTGTCATTAAGAGCATCCTGCACAATCCTTATTCTTTGAAAGTTCCTTATAAAACAAAAAGCAGGAAGAAAACAAGCCCTGTTCTCTTCCTGCCATCTTATCCTAAACAAAAGATTTTATTCCCGTTTACTCAATATTTCCACGACTAAATCTATGGGCAATAGCATCTTACTCCAGCATGAGACTGCAGCATCATAACCACCGCTCTTCGTTTTTTGTGTGGTATCAAAGATATACAGTCCACTCCCCCCCACAGTTGTGCCTTTACGATCGGGAGAACGTGTACTATCAAAATAATCAGCCTTATTACCTACTTTTAAAAAGGCAACTTTCTTCCCCACAAGATCAAATTCTTCTGGGTTGATTTTAAAGATAAAATTAAGATATTTCCCTTCATATTCGTTGAGTATCGCAGATTCATCCACCCCCATTTTGTCTATATTATCCAATATATCTTCCGGGATTTCCTGAAGATTATGGACTTGCAGTTCATACACTTCTCCATTCATGCTATCTCTATTTACAACGTATTTATGTATGCAGGAACATCCTAACATAAACATTGCAAAACATCCTAATATAAATAATCTTTTCATACTTTTATAGTATTTGGTAAATATATGGGCTTGAATAAATTCCTATTTGTCTGATTAATAATTGAGCATTCAATAAGTGAGAATGAAACATATATATTGTGCAGAAGCATAACAGGCGGTAAGCCCTTTATAGTTGGCACTACTTTGTAGCAAGCCGATTGATATATCGTAAAAGTCCCTGATATAAATTATTTGAATGTCAATTCATATCAGGGAAAAAACTATAAGAGAATTCTGAGCATATATCCTATTGATCCTCTTCTTCTGGTGGATAAACCACCGTCCAATTCATTCGCTCCAAGTCTTCCAAGGTAAGTCGATACACATGAAGGATAGGAACGTATTTGCGGATGGTGTCGCAAGGTTCGGAATGATATTTCCAAAATGTATCACAATCCATAATCAGATACTGGATATATTTATAAGTCTCAAAATAATCATACCAACCAGCAGGATTCCGGTAACAATCCTCCCATCCCCAGTAAAAGAACTTAAACAAAGAATCAGCCTTAAGATCGTAAAACAAACCGTAATGACATAAAATCATAGAATCTTCTTGTATGTTTTCGGGATAAGATATCTGAATGGAGATATCTATATCCGAATTATTGACGAGTGTCATATATGGAGGTCCTCCTTTATAGTTACGACAAGCACATAACACCGTGGAGACTACATACATCAACATGATAACTTTTAAATGTTTCATTACTTTTCTCTTATCATTGATATTATTTAATATTTTAACCAAAACATACGCAATTTTAACCAAAACATACGCAATGTCATATTGGAAGATTTTATAGCACCGGATTTATTATAATCATAATAAGTTCCCTTACTTCCAACCCCACTACCATTCACATCCAACGGATTCTTATAAAAGTTCCAACCTTTAGTCAAATTCCCAAATTGATAAAGTTTTTTATATTTTTTATAGTCCTCTTCCGACGTATAAAACCCTTCTATCTTATTCTTAGGATCATTAAAATAGTTGAACGCCCTCCTATTTGCATCCTGCTCAAACTTCTTTAAACTATGGTCGCCATTTCCGGCAGCACTCTTTATACTCGGTATTCCTACAGTAGGAATATATCCCAGTCCCATTTCCTGACTTTGCAAATAATGTCCATACTCATGTTGGAAAAGATAGTTGTTTGGGTCTGCCTTGAGATTTCTATTGCCAGTAATATAACTGCTCAATGTTACAGCACCAGAACCCCAATTGGCTCCACGTGATACCGTAGCACCACCCCAGTAATCGACTTCATCCACTTGACCTGCCCAATTGGAAATAGTAGCATAGCTAAAACCCAAAAAGGTTTGCACACCCTGCCAAGTGAAACGAGAAATCATCTCCCAGACTTGCCCCCCTAAATTTTTCCGGCTGTCGGTGGTAAACAAACCACCCCATATTTTCACTTCATTCACTCCGCCTTGCCAACCTGTTTTAAACGGATTCTTACCAGTGAATAACCCTTTGAAGAAGCCAAATGTATAACCTAAGAAAAACTCTCCGCTTTGGTCCACATAACACAGCGGACTATTCATGCAATAACCATATCGGTTGTACGCCTGCGTAAAGTCTGGCATTTGTACATACGGGTCAGGACTCAAGAAGCGACCTAACACCGGATCATACAGCCGGGCATTCATATTAATCAATCCAAAGAACGACAGATGCTCGTGTCCTGTGTATCCGCGACCTAACAGTAACTCGGGCTCAGCGCCTGTCACAAAGACCGCCTGATTCGCAGGATTGCGTCTGCATCCCCAAGCATCAAAACTGTTTTCTTCCACTATGTTGCCCTGCGCATCCACTATTTGCAAAATACTGCCCAAATAGTCACGGTGAATGAAGTAAATGGAAACATTACTACCTTCTTTCACCAATACCGCAGGAGCATCATAATATCCGCCACCAAGGTACAACTTTTCTTTCGTTCTACCAACAGTTTCATCAACTTCATAATTACCACCCAAATAATAGCGTGACAACAGTGTCGAATCATTCACAGAATACTGCATACGTATACGGTCGTGATTGGCATTATACGTCAACACAGCTTTCTTTCCATCCTGCGTGATAACAGAAGGACGCTCACCGGCAGTATAGGTGATGTCAAGTTCA